>CACZRG010000205.1 GCA_902783485.1 uncultured Elusimicrobium sp. | reverse complement strand
CCGTATGGAAAAACCTGTGCTTACTTCAGATCTGCCTTTCGCCAGAGGCCTTTGCGGGGATGCTGCTGAATATTTCAATCCGCTTTCAGCGGAAGAGGCAGGAAGACTTATACTGCGTGTTTCTGCTGATGAAAAAAGAAAAAAGGAACTTGCTGAAAAAGGCAGAAAGAGACTTTCGCTTTTTCTTTCCGCTGAACAGAGAGCTGACAGATATCTGGAAATTCTTGCGCATGAATTAAGCATTTTCAGGGAAAATATTAATGATGGCTCAGTACAGAAATAAGAGGAATGTTCATGCTTGGGAAATTGAAAAATATAATAAAAAAACATGAATTTCTTTATAATCTGTGGTTTCATGCAACAAGCGCAGATTATAAAAGAAATCTGCGGGACATGGCTTCAGGCTGTGTAAAAAAAACGGATGAAATGCGCAGGGAAATGAAAATGCTGCACGCATACTGGGGCTGCGCACCTGATCAGTATGTACTCTACCGCCTGTTTGAAAAGAAGCAGAGTGATGATGAATTAAAAGACTGGATACCACCTTATTATTTTTATGCGTACTGGCTGCCTGAGCGTCAGAAAGTCAGTAACAGGGATGAGTTTTCAGACAAAATAAGACAGCATGAACTTTTCGCTGAAAGGAAATGCCCTGAACCTGAAGTAATCGCAGTTTTAAGAAAAGGCACTGCTTATGACGGCAGCGGAAGAAAGCTTTCTTCATATATGGATATTATCCGGAAAATTCCTGCGGCAGGAGAAAAAATTTTTATAAAACCGGCGGATGGCCGTGGCGGAAAAGGCATACACATTCTGGAAGCGGCTGACAATACAAGCGCGGCAGATTGTTTCCGGTTCTTTAAATTTGACGGTAAGCTTATATCCCAATATGCGCTTGAAAAGAAATTTGAGAATTTTACAGGCATTGTACAGAAAGGCGTGCATCAGCGTGCCGACATGGCTGAACTTAACCCTGACTCGCTCAATACCTTCCGTTTTGTAACATGTACTGAAGACGGAAAGAGAAAAATAGCAGTGGTAACGCTGCGTACCGGCAGAAAAGGCTCCATAGTGGATAATGTGGACAGCGGAGGATTAGCGGTGCTTATAAACACGGCGGACGGCTCATTCGCCGATACCGCATATTCATCGTCTGAGGCATTCAGGGCTCACCCTGACACAGGCTGTGTTTTTGCAGGAAGGAAGATAAAGGACTGGAATAAAATCTGCGGGGCAGTGATTAAAACCGCTGAAAAATTCCCGGAATTTGACGTGGCAGGCTGGGATATAGCGCTTGCGGAAGACGGCATAAAACTCCTGGAATTTAACCTGCGTCTGGGTTTGGGAATACAGATTACGGCAAATCGCGGATTAAGAAGAGAATTTGCCATTGATCCTGAAAAAGACAGGATTGGGGCACGCGGCGGGTCAGATATTCAGGGAAACCGGAAGAACTGATGCCACGCACAGGTGAAAGCAGATGAAAATATCAGAAAAAATTTATTCGCATCTTCCTGTTTTTTTTCAGCACGCGGCGTGTACATTAAAAGGCTTTATGATAAATCACCGTCGTTATGACAGCGAATTTTTCAGATTTCTGAACAACTATGAAAATAATGCTGTTGACGCTGAAAAGGAACTCCGCTTATTCATGCGCGGAATTTCGGGAATGGATTATTACAGCCGCCTGTTCGCAAAACACGGCGTTGATATATCCTTCAGGAATGTTTACGCTGAAATAGCGAAACTGCCTGTACTTTCAAAAGAGGAAGTAAAGAAAAATACCGCCGCCTTTATAAATCCCGCATTTAAAGGAAAAACAATTACCGCTCATACCAGCGGGACAACCGGTGGCGGCCTTGTGTTTCCGGAGGCGGAGGAAGCCGAGCATAAACAGTGGGCTGTATGGTGGCGGTACAGACGCAGGCATGGCATTGATTTCAATACATGGTGCGGCTGGTTCGGAGGCAAACAGATAATTTTCGGCAGGGCAGAGCCTCCGCTGTACAGGATAAACCGGGCCGCGCGGCAGATAATGTTCAGCGCATATCATCTTTGTGAGGAAACAGCTGAACACTATTATTCCGTAATCAGGAACAGAAAACTGGAATGGCTTCACGGTTATCCGTCGCAGCTGTCAATATTGTCTTCACTGTGTCTGCGCCGCGGTCTTGCCCCTGTTGACTGTGTAAGGATTATTACATTCGGCAGCGAGAATCTTGAGGACTGGCAGAAAAACAGGATAAAGGAAATGTTTCCGCGCGCTGTGCTTCGGCAGCATTACGGCCTCTCGGAGATGGCTGCGAATATAAGTGAAGACAGAAACGGTATGCTCGTTCCTGACAATGACTTTGCCTATATGGAATTTCTTCCGCTGGACGGAAGTCCGGATATCTGCCGCATAATCGGCACTAATTTTTCCAACCCGGCTTTTCCTCTGGTACGCTATGATACCGGAGATACGGTTAGCGTTGAATGGCAGGACGGAAAACCTCTGATAAAAAAATTTGACGGAAGAAAAGAAGATTTCCTGCGTCTGCCTGACGGGAGAATAATAGGCCGTCTCGGCCAGATATTCCTGAAACTGCCGGAGGTTGCAGAGGCCCAGCTTGTTCAGAAAACAGAACATGATATAGAAGTAAACATTGTTAAAATGCCTTCATATACTGATGAAACGGAAAAAAAACTTGCCGCTATGCTTAATGAGCGTTTTGACGGTGAGCTGGATATAAAAATAAAATATTGTGATAAGATAGCGCGCACTGCTTCAGGCAAGCTGCGGATGGTAGTATCTGAAATAAATGCTTTTGACGGAAAGAGAAAATGAAACAGATTATACAGGATTTGAAAAACGGCATTACAAAACTTGAAGAGGTACCGGCCCCGGCTGTAAAGCCAGGGTGCATTCTTGTAAAAACATCAAGAACGCTTGTTTCGCTTGGAACTGAAAGAATGCTGGTTGAGTTCGGCAGGGCAAGCCTTGTGGAAAAGGCCAGGCAGCAGCCTGAAAGGGTAAAACAGGTACTTGATAAAATGCGTACCGACGGCATAATGCCTACGCTTGAAGCTGTTTTCAATAAACTGAATCAGCCTCTGCCGCTTGGCTACTGCAATGCTGGCCGTGTCATAGCTGTAGGTGCCGGTGCCGGGGAATTCCATGTGGGGGACAGGGTAGCCTCTAACGGCGGACATGCCGAATTTGTGTGCGTGCCGAAGAATCTTGCTGCTAAAATTCCTGACTCCGTAAGCGACGATGAAGCTGCATTCACTGTTATATCATCAATAGCGCTGCAGGGAATACGCAATCTTAATCCGCAGTTCGGAGAGACTGTGGTGGTTATCGGACTGGGACTTATAGGTATTGTCGCGGCACAGCTTCTCCGGGCGAACGGATGCCGCGTCATAGGCAGTGATTTTGATTTGGAAAAAATAAAACTTGCAGAAAGTTTCGGAGTCCAGTGTTTTAATTCCGGCAGGGACGGGGATTTTGTAAATTTTGTGGAAAATATTACAGGCGGCACAGGCGCAGACGGGGTTTTAATAACCGCCTCCTCTTCAGGTGATGATATAATTCACCAGTCATGCCTTATGAGCAGGAAACGCGGCAGAATAGTCCTTGTAGGTGTTGTAGGCATGAATATGCGCCGTGATGATTTTTATAAAAAGGAACTTTCCTTTCAGGTGTCATGCTCATACGGTGCCGGAAGATATGACGATGATTATGAAAACAAGGGCATAGATTATCCGATCCCGTATGTCCGCTGGACGGAAAAACGCAATTTTGAGACTGTGCTTTATGCCATGGAATCTGGCACACTGAATGTTAAGCCGCTTATTTCAGAGACTGTTGAGCTGAAAGATTATATGAATATTTATGGTGATATGCGCAAAACCGGCATTATCGCCTCACTTATGAAATTTCCGGAAGATTCAAAGCCGGAAAAGTGTATTAAGATTACGGATGGAAATTTCAATGGCGGCCCTGGCTGCTTCGGCATAATAGGAGCAGGAAATTTCGCATCGTCAACTATTGTCCCATGCCTTAAATCCGCCGGAGCGCGCATAAAATATATTTCAAGCGCACAGGGGCTTCATGCCAGAATACTTGCCGAAAAAGCCGGCGCTGGCGCAGCGGCGAGTGACCCGGAAATAATACTTAAGGATCCGGATGTTTCAACCGTAATAGTCTGCACAAGACATAATCTGCATGCGCGTTTTGTAAAAAATATTCTGGCGGCCGGAAAAAATGTTTTTGTAGAAAAACCGCTGTGTCTTAATGCAGCGGAACTTGAGGAAATAGAAAAAGCATATACCGCCAACGGCGGCAGAAACACAATAACTGTAGGTTTTAACAGAAGATTTGCTCCGCTTGCTGTTAAAATTAAGCAGCTGTCAGGGCGCGGTCCCAAAAATATCATAGCCACAATGAATGCCGGCTTTATTCCGCCTGATTCCTGGGTGCATGACCCGGTTTCAGGCGGGGGAAGGATAATAGGTGAGGCATGTCATTTCATAGATCTGTGCTCTTATATAGCAGACAGCCGCGTATGTTCTGTTTTCATGAACGCGCTTGGCCCGGACACGAATGAATTAACTGATAATGCCAGTATTGTCCTTCAGTATGAAAACGGTTCCAATGCTGTTGTAAATTATTTCTCTAATGGAAGCAAGGCATATCCAAAGGAACGTATTGAAGTTTTTGCTGGCGGTTCAGTGCTTGTGCTTGACAACTGGCGCAGCCTCAAAGGATATGGCGTAAAAGGTTTTTCATCATGCTCCGGCAGACTGGACAAAGGGCACAAAGCACAGTTTGCACTGCTTAAGGAAAGAACAGAAAAAGGCGGTGTGCCGGTTATTCCGTTTGAAAGCATAAAGAATACGACTCTGGCTTCATTTGCGGCAATAGAAAGCCTCAAAACAGGAAAACGTATTGAATTGTGAGTATAATATCTAAGTATTTTAATACGCTGAAATATCTGAAGCCACGGCAGTGGACGTCCCGTTTTGTTTTTAAATTCATACACCCCGCACCTGATTTGTCCTCTGCACCTCCGTTGAATCCTGGTCTTCACGCTGAAACACCGTTCCCTGCTTATTATACATCGTATCTGAAAAAAAATGTGTTCAGTTTTCTTCATGATAAGAGAAAGGCCGGTCCCGGACTATGGAATGATTCTTCAGCTGGAAAATTATGGCTGTATAATCTGCATTATTTTGATTATCTGCGTCAGAATAATATCACTGAGCAGGAGGCGCACAGGCTTATATCTTCCTGGATAAAGGAAAATCCTCCTGCATATGGTAATGGCTGGGAACCTTATCCTCTTTCACTGCGTATAGTGAACTGGATAAAATATCATATCTGTTCCGGAAAACTTACGGCTGATGCTATGCAGTCACTGGCAGTACAGACAAGATATTTAAGCAAAAGAATTGAATATCATCTTATGGCGAATCATCTGCTGGCGAATGCAAAGGCTCTTGTATTTGCAGGAATGTTTTTCAGAGGTCAGGAAGCTGAAGCCTGGCTTAACAAAGGTATTGGTATTTATAAAGAGCAGCTGCCGGAACAGATTTTGAAAGATGGTTTTCATTTCGAGCTGTCACCTATGTATCACAGTATAATCCTTGAGGATCTGCTTGATGTTTTTAATATATGCCGGCTGATTGATCTGAAGGATTATATAAAGAGAATGCTGGAATGTCTGAATGTCGTAACGGCGCCGGACGGCAGTCTGTTTCTGTTTAATGATGCCGCTAACAGTATAGCGTTGTCTCCCGGAAAACTTGTGAAGTATGCCGCGTCGCTTGGCATAAAGCAGGAATATCCTTATGGAAAGCGTACAGGTTCCTCGGATCTGCCTTTCAGCGGATATGCCAGACTTTCTTCCGGCAACTGGACTGCAATGTGCGACGGCGGCAGGATTGGACCGGATTATCAGCCAGGACACGCCCATGCGGATACTCTTTCATTTGAGTTATGGCATGAAAAACAGCCGCTTATAGTGGATTCAGGAACTGCTCTTTACATTGCAGGGAAAATACGGAAGGCGCAGAGAAGCACCGCCGGGCATAACACAGTGACTGTTGACGGGCGTAATTCATCGCAGGTATGGAGCGCTCATCGCGTAGCTGAGCGCGCTGGAATAACTGCACGTTCTTTTGGTGGTGATATGTTTTCAGCCGCACATGACGGATATGGAAAAATTATCCATTTAAGGCACTGGCATATTTCACCAGCCGGAATGGAAATAACGGACAGGATTTATGCAAATGACAGACAAGGTACGGTTCTTAAGAAAAGACCGCAGAAAAAGCATGAAATCTGTTCCTATCTGCATTTCGCACCCGGAATAAAATGCCACATAACAGGTCTTTCCTCTGCGGAACTGCTGTGTGGAAATAAAAAATTTATAATAAATTTTTCTGAAAATATGAAGGCGGATATTATTGGAGGCTGCCGCAGCCGCGAATTTGGCCTTATTGAGAAAACCGCTGTGCTGCGGCTCTCTGCTACAGACGTGCTTCCATTAAAAATAAAAGTGGAAATACATAAATTATGAAAATTGTTTTTCTTACACATTATTATCCTCCGGAGGGAAACGCTCCGGCGGCCCGTGTTCATGCCATGGCCTCCCGATGGGCAAAAAAGGGGCATGAAGTGACTATTGTTACATGTGCGCCGAATGTGCCTGCCGGGAAGGTATATGAAGGATATATGAACCGCAGAACAGTGGAAACTGCGGATGGCGTGCGTATAATAAGGGTTAAGACATACATAGCCCCGAATAGTGGGGTAATCCGCAGAATGCTTAATTTTGTTTCATATATGTTCAGCGCTTTTTCCGAATGTCTCTTTATGAAAAAGCCTGATGTAATGATTGCCACAAGTCCGCAGTTTT
>CACZRG010000204.1 GCA_902783485.1 uncultured Elusimicrobium sp. | reverse complement strand
TACCAGCGCCATGAAAAGCCGTGGGTTTGTCCTCTGCCGGGTCATAGCCATAGCCCTTCTTTGTAACAACGTGAAGCAGCACCGGGCCCTTGAGATCCTTAACATAATTAAGGTTTTCAACCAGTTCCGTTATATTATTCCCGTTCACCGGACCATAATATGTAAAGCCCATTTCCTCGAAAATCATTCCGGGGAAGAAAAGTGCGCGCGCCCGCTTCGCTACCTTTAGTGCGTTCTTGCCCCAATACTGAAAACGGTTGAGGAAAAGTTCCACCTTACGGCCTGCGTCCTGAACACGGCCAAGTGTCATGGCTTTCGTAAGAAGATTGCCAAGCCTGCCTACGCGCTTGGAAATGAACATCTGGTTATCATTAAGTATAACCAGCATATTGGTACGCATCTGGCCTATATTCTGCAGAGCCTCCCAGGACATTCCACCGGTAAGCGCTCCGTCTGCAACAACCGCCACAATACGCCTGTCTGATTTCTGTCTGTCCCTGGCTGCAGCCATTCCGGCAGCAGCTGAAAGAGCGGTAGATGCATGACCTGCGCCAAAGGAATCATATTCTGATTCATAGCGCTTCAGGAAACCCGATATTCCGCCTTTGGTACGTATCTTCTTAAACTGTTCCGCCCTGCCAGTAAGTATCTTGTGGGCATAAGTCTGATGTCCTGTATCAAAAACAAGACGGTCTTTCGGGGTATCAAACACATAATGGAGGCCAAGTATTATATCGGTGGCCCCAAGGCTTGAAGCAAGATGCCCGCCTGTATTTGCCACACCCTCTATTATGGTTTTGCGGACTTCCGCAGCCAGTTCCGGCAGAGCGGAAACAGGCAGTTTTCTAATATCTTCCGGACCACGTATATCTGACAGCATTTTACAGATCTCTTACACAGATATATTCGGCAATGCCGGAAAGTATTTCTTTCAGCTTTGCGTCGCCTTTTACTTTTGCAATGGCGGCAAGGGCAGCCTTGTAATGTTTGTCCAGATGTTCTCTGGCTCCATCAAGGCCGAAAAGCGTAACATAGGTAAGTTTTCCCATTTCCGCATCATTGGAACTCTTTCCCAATTTCTTTCTGTCTGCTGTAACGTCCAGTATGTCATCTGAAATCTGCAGGCACAGACCGGTTTCAAGACCATATTCGGACATAAGTCTGAAATCTTCTTCGGGAGCGCCAGCCAGAACGGTTCCTATTTCCGTGGCCATCATAAACAGATCTGCGGTTTTGTGAAGCTGAATATACTCAAGACGGCGCAGTCCCTCTTTCCGGAGATCGTCTATAGACATATTCTGCGGATTAAGCAGGAAACCTTCGGATTCCTTGTCAAGGAACTGTCCTGAAATCATTCCCTGTGCACCGGCACGTCTGGCGAGAATACCTGCGGCGCGGCACAGATGAACCTTCACCTTTTCAGGATATTCGGAATTAAGCAGAACTGTAAACGGGTCAATGGCAAGAGCGTCGCCAGCAAGCAGGGCATTGGCCTCGCCGAAAACTTTATGGGAAGTAGGCTTTCCGCGACGCAGATCGTCATTATCCATACATGGCAGATCGTCATGTATAAGGGAATATGTCTGCAGCATTTCCAAAGCCACTGCCGCCGGTGTTATATCCTCCGCTTTTCCACCGAAAACCTCATATGACGCATACATCATTGAAGGGCGGAGTCTCTTGCCGCCTGCGGTATAGGAGTAAAGCATGGCCTCTATGAGGCGCGGATGACAGCCGGTGAATTTTTTTATAAGTTCAGGACCGGCTTTCGTGACCATGGCTGCATGGTCTTTAAGATATGCAGAAACAATATTATTCATAAAATTAATTATACAAATTATAACTGGGAATAAACAGAAAAAGAATTGCCTGCGGGGTTATTCAGGCAGACTACCAGATAATCTGGAATCCTATGCGGTGAGTGGCGCCGAAACTGGCATAATTGCTGAAAGCATAATCGAGACGGGCGCCTTTCAGGAAACCCTCGGCGCCGAACATATCAAGACTTAGCCCTGCACCCGCTGTAAAGGCCCCAAGTATGTCAGACTGGGTTGAATAACCGGCTCTTGCCTGGAAAACCCTGGCGATATTCACTTCCGTACCGGCAGCAAGAAACATATCACTGTCACGGTATTTGACACCATCTGCGGAAAATGTGAAAATCATCACATCTCCTTTCGTATGAACATCCTTGGCTACGCCTATGCGTACTACAGAAGGCAGAGGATATGATTCAACTTCATGCCTGATATTTCCGCCATTGTTCATTGTTGAAAAACCGAACTGCCAGTGTCCGGGCAGAATAAGCAAGGCTCCGGCATCAAAAGCGAAAGTATTGGCAGTGCTTTCCTCAAGATTCTCACTTATATTTTTTATCGTTGCCCCAACAGAGAACCTGTATGTTTTAGGGCGGAAATCCTCTACATTCTCAAGCCTGCTCCAGAAAGGGGTAACCGGCATAGGGTCTATCATTCCCCTGTCCTCTTCAAAATAAGGCCAGGATTTTGCGAATGTTATACCGGCAGCGCTGAACTGTGCAGAGATATTACCTGTAGGATTGTCACCGGAATCATATCCCTGGAATTTACCGCTGGAGAAAGATGTGTAGGAAGCGGCTATCGTTCCAAAAGGGAAACGCAGATTCAATGCCGCATATTCCTGCGTCATATTCATAAAATACTGATTATGCGCCGCAGAAAAAGAAGAATAATTCATTATGGCCAGACCAGACGGATTATAAAGCACTGAATCAGTTCCGTACATTGCCGTATAGGCCTGCCCCATACCGGTGGGCACGGGTGCCACAGGCATTTTAAGGAAATTTGCGGAAGTGGTCCCGTAATCCGACTCAGCAAAAAGCGGCCCTGCGCCGGCAAGCGCAAGCAATACCGCAATAAAAAAGCCTGCAATTTTCTTCATAAGCGTTATGCTGCAGAAACTACAGCATTTTTATATATTATACATAAAAAGACGGAAAACGCCACTCAATATTTATTCACTATTTTATATCCGGTAAGCAGAACAATTAAATAGAACAATACCCGCATGGTATATTTTTCCGTGGCAGGCTTTATGCAACAGTTTCCGCCACGGAAAAATACAGTTTATTTTTTAAGGATCATAAGGCTGAGCGGTGGAACCTTCACGCTTTTCTTAATAAGCCTGTAATCCCCCTTGTAAAAGCCATTTTCATCAAAGACTGTGCTCCAGCCACCTTCAGGCAGTGGGAATTTCTCCGCTTTTTTTGACGGATTGATAAGTACAGCCACATTTTTCCATGAATCACCGGCAGAGGTACCATCAAGCGTATAGGCTATTCCGGCTCCCGGAGCCTTAAGGCCAAGTTCCTCATAGAATTTAAGATTGTTTTTCACATCGGCAGCTGTTTTCATGCGGAAAACGGGATGTGTCCTGCGTAGCGTAACAAGGTCCTTGTAGTAGTGGAACACATCTATATACTCATGCTTTCTGGTCCAGTCAAGCTGATTTATCTCATCTGGCAGATTATAGGAATTGTGTTCTCCTTTCTTTGTACGGAGGAATTCCTCTCCGGCATGGATAAACGGAACTCCCTGTGAGGTAAGGACAATGGCATTGGCCAGACGGTCCATTTTTATTTTCTGCTGAAGAGGTACCTCCGCAGAGCGGTCAATGCGGTCCCACAATGTATGGTTGTCATTACATGACACATAGTTTATCGCCTCAAGCGGTGAATCCGCGAAATCATCAATAGAACCGCGTATGCCAGTCATAACCCTGTCGCGGTTGAGACCAGCCTGAACATAGCCTTTTTCCCTGTCGTTGAATACACTGCCTTTTATGGCATCCCTCATATTATCATTGAACACAGCATATCCTTTGGAACGCTGGCTGCCCTTTGATACACCAGTGATTGGTGTTGTTCCACCGGTCCACGGCTCGCCGTATATAATGACCTGCGGATTTTCTTTGCGCACTGCTTTTATTATTTCATCTACCGTATCAAGATCTATAAGTCCCATAAGGTCAAAGCGGAAACCGTCAACCTTATAATCGCGCATCCAGTGAAGCATACTGTCGATGATGAATTTGCGGGCCATAGGAGCTTCTGTTTTGAACTCATTTCCGCAGCCGGAGCCATTGGAATAAGACCCGTCCGCATTCAGGCGGTAATAATAATCCATGGACATGGCGTTGAAATTATGAATTTCCGAGCGGTTCTCCGCAGTGTGATTGTACACAACGTCCATTACAACCTTTATGCCTTTCTTATGGAAGGCATCAATCATTTTTTTCGCCTCTCTCACACGTGCCGGACCGAAAACATCAGTGGCGTATGACCCCTCAGGGGAATTGAAGTTAACAGGCATATATCCCCAGTTGTAGGAAGCGAAATTATCGTTGTTCTGAAAATCCTGGAAAGGCATTATATGAACCACATTCACACCAAGTTCGGCGATATGGTCCAGACCGGTGGTAACTTCCGGATATTTGGGATGCCGCGTACCGGACTGTGCCGCGCCAAGATAACGTCCCTTGAAATCAGCACCGGAATTAAGACTTATGGTCAGATCACGGAGATGAACCTCGTAGACAACCGCCTCGCTCCAGTCAAAGGAAGGACTGGCGGTCACTTTCGTATTTTCCTCTCCGATATATGCATATCCATCGTCATTTGTAACACATTCCGCATACGGGTCAAGACCTTCGTATGTTCTGCCATTCTGAACCGTGACAATACGGTAATATTTTCCGGAAAGGTCCTGTGAATATGTTTTCTCCCATATTCCGTGTTCCTTTTTTGTCATGGCAGCTACGGAAACGGCGCCAGTCTCCTTTTCAAAAAGTTTTACGGAAGCAGACTGCGCCTTGGGAGCGAAAATTCTTATAACGGTCTTTCCGTTTTCAATAACAGCGCCGAGTCTGCCGTTCCAGAAAAAATCCTTCCCATAAACAGCTGAACCTGCCGTAACTGTTGTTTTTCCTAATTCACCGGCTTCAAGACTGTATTTTCCTTCAACAGCCTTATCCAGTGATGGTTTCCAGCTGCCAAAGCGGAAAAGCCACGCAGCAGAAGGACCTTCCTGTGCCTCCGGATTAACAGCCGGATTCATAGAAGAGACATCGAAGTTTTTTCCACCGTCGCTGACTTTTATGTTCAGTGAACGCACATAAGAAGCAGGCACCGGACGGCTGAAAGAAACACGGATAACAGCATTGTCATCAAGCCAGGCACCGGTTGCCTTTGTGGAAATTTCAGGCGGGGCGAAATATATTTCCGGGTCTCCTTCGAGTATATAAATATCTGTATTTCCGTTTTCCGTAAAATATCTTTCAGGGTTATCCTTTGCCTCCCACTGGCCTCTGCGTGGAAGAATACCTATGCGGCGTTTTTCAAGTTTATTGGCTTTTATATCAAGTTTAAACAGCATTCCGAATTTATCACTTCCACCCGGACGGATTTCAAAACCGGGCTGTTTCTGCTCCTCATTCCATACCCAGAGATTCCAGTTATCCGTTGTTCCCAGACGATTGTAATGAATATTAAGTTCTGCTGCGTTCACCAAATTTGCCATAAATAAAAATACAAGAAACAGTCTGATCATTTCTTTCTCCTGTCTTAGCCTGTCTTTACTGCAGGTATACCGGATTATTCAGACAGCGGAAAAGTTCTTTAAATTCCGCTGAAACAATATACCATAAGTAAATTGTAAAATATTTGTGTATGAAAAATGTAGTGTTATTTTCTTTTTTTCTTCTGCTCCCGTGTGCAGCGGCTTTTCTTCATGCTGAAGAATCCTCCTCCGGCAGCTCTGACAGCAGTATAAACAGCGTCCCTTCAGTTTCAGCTGAAACAGGTGCCGGAGCCGGTACGGATAATGCTACTCCAGCCGGAAAGAACGACACTCCGGAAACAAAATCTGCTACAGCCCCGGAACCGGCCTCATCACCTGAAAAACAGCCTTCTGCGCAGCCGGCTGACACAAAATCAGCACAGGCGGACAATACTGAACCGGCGAAGGAATCCCCGGCAGGAAACAGCGGAGAAAAATCTGACACAGCGGATAAAACAGCCGTGGCTGATAATTCACGGGACAAAACATCAGACAGCGGAATTTCAGCAAATGAAAACAAAGAAAACACAGCAAAAGAAGAAAATACTGTTACAAAGCAGGAAGATTTAAAAAACAGCGGTACAGCCAGTACATCTGATACCGGTTCCGCTGATTCTTCAGATAACAAAACAGAAACTACGGAAAACACAGCCAATAGTGCCGGCACAGCCAGTCCGGACAGTAAGGCAGATTCAGCAGGTTCCTCCTCTCCGGCAAAGACTGTTCCAGCAAAATCCTCAAAATCAAATACGAAAACATCTGCTTCTTCCGCAAAAAGCAGCGCTGCGGCAAAAAACGGGAAAACAGAAACAACGGCTGAAAAAAAACAGGCTGAAAAAACAAAGCCCCGCAAATACACCGATGACCGCTGGGTGCTTAAAATTTCCTCCGAGGCGGTAAAAGAGGCAGTTGAAAACAAGCCTGCCATACGCGGCGTTCACATTACTGCATGGGTGGCCGGGTCAACACCGCTACGCACGCAGATAATAAACAATATAAAGAAAACCGTTCTTAACACCGTAGTTATTGCACTGAAGGAAATGGACGGGGCAGTATACATAAAAGGCGTGGAAAAGGCGGAAAAATACAAGGCTTATGCCGGAGCCATTCCAAACCCGGAAAAAATGGTTGAGGATTTCAAAAAGGAAGGGCTGTATACCGTAGGCAGAATTGTGCTGTTCAAAGACGACATTCTGCCAGTAAGGAGGCCGGACCTGTCTGTCAAAACACCCGAAGGCAATATATGGCGCGACAGAAAAGGCAAAACCTGGGCAGACCAGTACAGCAAAGAGGTATGGGATTACAATATAGCAGTGGCTTTGCGCGCCGTGGAAGCCGGTTTTGACGAGATACAGTTTGACTATATACGCTATCCTTCTGAAGGAAAAGTTTCCCTGTGCAGGTATTCAGTGCCGCATAACTGGGACAAGGCGCGCGCAAATCTGGCGGAATTCCTGCGCTATGCCAGGGAAAAGATACCGGAGCAGATAAGAATATCCGCCGATGTGTTCGGCCTTACCACTTCCGCGCGCGACGATATGGGCATAGGGCAGAATCTGCCGCTTATAGCCCAGTATGCGGATTATGTATACCCGATGATGTACCCTTCGCATTATTATCCTGGGCATTACGGACTTAAGAACCCTAACGCAGAGCCTTACAAAGTTATAAACTTTGGTCTGCGCGACGCAATGGCACGCCTGGAACTGAATTATGCAAAGCTGCGCCCGTACCTGCAGGATTTTTCAAAATACGGCCCGCATGAAGTTGGCGAACAGATACGGGCCCTGCGCAAAAACCTGCTGCACAGCTGGGTGCTGTGGAGCCCCAACAACAAATACACATGGTCCGCCCTTTACCCGGATTATTATAAAAAGAACATAGACCCGACCTATGTTCCTGACAAATAATTTGTGACAGTTTAGCGGAAATAATGGCTAATGTGCAGCAGTTTTTACATATTTGAATCAGCCATTTTTCCGCAAGGCTGCATATAAGAAGATTATTGATTTTAATATTCTCCCGTCATGCTGAATTTATTTCAGCATCTCTACGGCTGACCGCAAATAAAAGATGTGTCTTTAGAAAAACACGGCAATGCCTGCCCTGCTTTCTGAAACCTTGTCAGCATAATTTTTTCTTAACACAATGTTGCCGTGGATGTATCGTTTCTCATATTCAAGCAGAAAATCAGCATTTTTCCATAAGGAAACTGAAATAAAAGCCTTGCCGGTATTGTAGTCAGTGGATAATGATAAGTATGTTCCAGTCTTGAATTTTCCTCCCCCCCTGACTATTATTCCGGTCTCTGAAGATGCAAACGCTCTGCCATGGCGTATTCCAAAGACTGGAAGGATATATGCGGATACTCCTCCTCTGCCTGCCTCGCCCATTCGCACATAACCGAATCCTAAACCGCCAGATATAGCAATATTGTCTTCTTTATATTCCAAATCAAGGTAGGACGAAATTCTGTTTATTGATTTAAGCCTTAAAAGAGAATATTCGGATATGCCAAAACTGCTGTTCTCCTTAATACGAAGCCTGGCATAAGACAGTTTTACGTCGGATTCCGTATTACGGGCATCTCCTGTCGCCCTTATGTCCTGATATACGGGGCTTAATTCCATATATGCGGAATTTCCCATCTTGCCTGATTTTCCGTATATTATGGAAATTCTTGCCGGGGACTTTGATTCCAGGATGTTTTTGACAACAGGATTCCCATGCCTTTTGTCATAATC
>CACZRG010000203.1 GCA_902783485.1 uncultured Elusimicrobium sp. | reverse complement strand
TCCTCGCGCCCAAGTGCGCGTGAGCATTTGGCCGTACCTAAAAGTATATCAAGCAGCAGTTCATCTTCCCCGCAGCATTCCTGTGCGGCAGTATAATCCTTAAGGGCTTCCTCAAAAAAACCAAGCCCCCTTTCAGCCTCCGCACGGAAAAAAAGCAGACAGGCTTTTTCAGCTTCTGAAACATCAATGCTGTCAATCATCTTCAGGGCTTCTGTAAATTTTCCTTCGTCAAGCAGTTGTTCTATTATATCCATAAATCACCTTGAATCAATTAATACCGCATACAGTTCAGGCGCCAGTAGAAGGCGGTTTCGGCAGAAGACTGTGAATCTTTGCCAGAAGTTCATCAAGACTGTACGGTTTTTTCATAAAATGTCTCGCTCCGGCTGCGCGCAGCTTGTTCATGCTGTCACGCGTATCCAGCGTTGAAACCACCAGCACAGGTATGTGACGTGTAAGATTGTCCGTCATCAGTCTTGAACATACATCATATCCGCTCATTTTTGGCAGGAGCAGGTCCAGAAGGACAAGATCCGGCTTTTCCCTCCTCGCGGCCAACAGGCCTGCAACACCATCAAAAGCCTGCAGAACAGTTATTCCCTCATGTTCAAGAACCTCTTTCAGCACACCTGACATATTTTTGCTGTCTTCAACTATTAAAATTTTCATAATATCACAGATACCTCAGTTTTTTCTGTCTGATTCTTCTTTCCCGTCTGAACGCATTACATGTGACATGGTATATTTCTCCGGACTTTTCTCTGCTGCAGACGAACACATCATTACCCCGGAAGCAGACATTTCCCCAGCCGGAACAGCAGAACTTAAATTTTTCGCAGTTACGGAGGATTTAAGCAGCCAGTATACAAAAATGCTTATAACACCCGGAACAATATAGTAAAAAATACGGAATATAAGACTGGCGGTAATAGCGGAAGCCGTATCAATTCCCATACGTGAGAAAGAAGCCGTCATGGCTGCTTCCATAGCCCCCAGGCCGCCTGGAAGAATAGGAATCACTGTCATTATCATTCCCACTGCAAAACCTATTATAAGCGAGGAAATGGACATTGAAACACCAACGGCCCTGAAAGCATAATACAGCACCAGCATATTGCATATCCAGTCCGCGAAGACATAAATAACAAGGCGTGGAAGATATTCCGTACGCGCATGAACCATGGCTATTCCGTTATCAAGCTGTTCCTCAAAAATCTTGAACTTCTCATAAGGTATAAAACGGCGCCGGGAAAAAAAGTAAACAAAGATATTTACAAGCATGTATATTTTACGGCACCATCTGAAACGAAGCCTGTCATTAAAGAAAAGTACAGTCAGTACAGATGCGAATGAAAGAACGGCAGCTACACCCAGAACCGACTCCCAGAATGAACGTCCGAATGAAGGAGCCTGAATGAACTGCAGCAGTGAACCTCCGGCTACTATGGCCGCCAGGGAAACATAAATAAGCACGGTTATCACTACTGAAGACGTAACACATGAACCGTAAGGCACACCGTATCTGCCAAGATAAAATACTCTCGTAGCAAAGCCACTGACACCGGCAGATGACACAAAATAATTTATAACAGTGGAAACAAGCGTTATTGCGGCTGTAGGAATAAAATCCACCCTGTTCTTAAGCAGACGCAGAACATCCCAAAGCATAAGAGACATGAATATATAACTTCCTGCCGCACATGCAAGAGATACAGCCAGCCATACAGGCTGTGAATTGCGAAGCACCTCAACCATACTGTCATAATTAGGATAAATCAGCCATACCAGTATTGCGGAAGCAAGTATTACCGGTATTATGACAGAAAGCTGTTTTCGCAGTGACTTGAACATAATTGCTAAAATATACATATATTTTATTTTATTTACAGCCTGTTTTAAAAGCCGTAAAACATACAGAAAGCACTGTGGCAGCGCAGCGAGGCTGATTTTCTGCAGGCATAAAAGAAGCACAATATGGATAAAATCATTATTTCCGGGGCCCGGTCCCATAATCTGAAAAATATAAGTCTGGAAATACCCAAAAACAAACTGGTTGTAATAACAGGACTTTCAGGTTCAGGCAAATCCAGTCTGGCCTTTGACACAATTTACGCTGAAGGACAGCGTCGCTATGTTGAATCACTTTCCGC
>CACZRG010000202.1 GCA_902783485.1 uncultured Elusimicrobium sp. | reverse complement strand
TCCAGCCCTGTAAAGCGCTTTTGTCATATTGTACTGCTCTTCTTTCTGCTTAAGATCATTTCTGGTTACTGAAAGCAGGCTTTCCTGCAGTTTAAGATTGTAAAACTGTCTTATGGCCTCCAGTATGGTGTCCTGCAATGCACTGTCATAGGCAATCTGTGCCATCTCAAGTGTGTTTTTCTGCTGCTGAAAAGCCGAAATATCCTTGAAACTGTTGAAAAGATTGTAATTTATTGAAAAAGTGCCATTATATTCATTGTCAAAACGCAGCTGCTGTTTCTGTTTTGAGTAAATCTCTGTTCCTGCGCTGTAATTTGCTGACGGCAGGAACAGATCCATGAATTTGTTACGGAATGTGAGTCTGGCCTGCTCAAGCCTGTACCATGCCTGCGCCAGTGAAGGGGAATTCTGCGTGTATAGTTTTATATATGAATCCACATTGTATGTTGCGGCTTCCGTATCACGCGACAGCGCTGGCAGGAGGCATAAAATGGAAAACAGTATTACAGCGGCTTTTTTCTTCATAATATTATTCTATATATTTTGTGTGCTGTATTAAACATATAAACCTGAATACATGTTATAATAAATAATGCGGTTAATCCGGTTCCGCCGGGCCGGAACTTACAGACCGTTACAAAGGTGTTATTATGATTTCAACCCGCGGACGTTACGCTATTCGCATGATGATAGATCTTGCTGAAAATCAGCACAGGGGATTTGTACCACTTAAGGATATAGCGGAAAGACAGGGAATATCAAAAAAATATCTGGAGCAGATAATACCTGTACTGAACAGGGCAGGAATACTGTCTGCCTGCCGTGGCGCCGGTGGTGGGTATAAGCTGGCGAAACAGCCGGCGGAATATACGGTGGCTGATATTCTTAAGGCTACGGAAGGCCATCTTGCGCCTGTGTCATGTCTTGAGGGGGAATCAAACACCTGCCCGCAATGTCCTGAATGTGCCACGCTTTTTATATGGACAGGTCTGCAGAAAATAGAACATGATTATCTAAGCGGAATAACACTGCAGGATATACTCGACAGAAAGGCGGCCTCTGCAGGTAATAATTATTCAATATAAAACAGGACCCGGCGCAGAAGATATTATTTAGTTGTACTGAACCTGTTTTCAGGACATCATTAATCCGTATTTTTTATACGGAACAAAGATTAAATAAAGATTGATTCTGTTATATAAGTACTGATAGCTGATGTGTAATGTAAACCTATTAAACCTATTTACAAAGTAGGTAATTTAAGGCTATAATATTCATACGGACTTAAAAAGGAAGGAAAAGCCTGAATATGGCTGAAATAAAGTCTGCATGGCAGTATAGTGTACGGCGCAGGGCAGACATAAGATTTCAGTGATGTTAGCGGCAAAATACAAAGGAGATAGGGCATTATGGCGAAAATTTATACATCTGCGGACCAGCTTATAGGAAATACACCTCTTATGGAACTTACAAATATAGAAAAGAAATACGGCCTTAAAGCAAAAATTCTTGCAAAGCTGGAATATCTTAACCCGGCAGGCTCCGTAAAGGACAGAATAGCAAAAGCTATGATTGATGAAGCCGAAAAAACGGGAAAATTAAATGAAAAATCCGTAATTATCGAGCCTACTTCCGGTAATACCGGCATAGGCCTTGCTTCCGTGGCTGCTGCGAGGGGGTACCGTATAATAATAGTAATGCCTGAAACAATGTCTGTAGAGCGCCGCCAGATAATGAAGGCATACGGGGCGGAACTTGTACTTACAGACGGTTCAAAGGGAATGAAAGGCGCAATAGAGAAGGCTGACGAGCTTGCCAGTGAGATTCCTTACAGCTTTATTCCAGGCCAGTTCACTAATCCGGCCAATCCCAAGGCGCATTTTGATACAACCGGCCCGGAAATTTACGAGGACACTGATGGAAAGGTAGATTATTTTGTTGCCGGTGTGGGTACCGGTGGCACGATAACCGGTACTGGTGAATATCTTAAATCAAAGAATCCGGCGGTAAAAATTGTAGCAGTGGAACCAAGGAGTTCGGCTGTTCTTTCAACAGGAGTTGCCGGTGTGCATAAAATACAGGGCATAGGTGCCGGTTTTGTTCCTGCGGTTCTCAATACGGGAATCTATGATGAGATAATTCCTGTTTCCAATGAGGATTCTTTTATTACAGGAAAGGAAACAGGCAGAAGCGAGGGCATACTTGTAGGCATTTCATCTGGCGCTGCGCTGTTCGCAGCAATACAGATAGCGAAGCGGCCTGAAAACGCTGGAAAAAATATAGTTGTTCTGCTGCCTGATACAGGCGACAGGTATCTTTCCACACCGCTTTTCGCTGATTGAAAAAAGGTATTACTAATAGGGAGAGGTTATGATATATGCAGATAACGCGGCCACAACAAAATTAAGCGTTGCGGCACTTGACGCCATGATGCCGTATCTTATGGAGAACTTCGGAAATCCTTCCAGCCTCCATACCATGGGGCAAAAGGCGGCGGAAGCCCTGCAGGAAGCCCGTGAGACAATAGCTGTCTGTATAGGCTGTTCACCAAAGGAAGTATATTTCACATCTGGCGGAAGTGAATCTGATAATCAGGCCATAATTTCAGCGGCGGAAACCGGAAGAAAAAAAGGTAAAAAACATATAATCTCAACAGCATTTGAGCATCATGCCGTGCTGCACACGCTTAAAAAACTTGAAAGACAGGGCTTTGAGATTGAACTTCTGCCTGTAGGCAGCACTGGCACAGTAACAGCGGAACAGGTTGAAAAGGCTATACGGCCTGATACCTGCCTTGTTACGATAATGTATGCCAACAATGAGATAGGTTCTGTACTGCCGGTGGCGGAAATTGGTGCGGTGTGCCGTGCGGCAAAAGTGTTTTTCCATACGGATGCGGTTCAGGCTGCCGGACATCTTCATATAAATGTAAAAGAACAGAATATTGATATGCTGTCGCTTTCTGCTCACAAATTTCATGGACCAAAAGGCGCTGGGGTTCTGTATGCTAAAACAGGTATCATTCCTGTTAGTCTTATAGAAGGCGGTGCACAGGAGCGCGGCAGAAGGGCCGGAACGGAAAATGTACCAGCAATAGCTGGTATGGCTGCGGCACTAAAAGAGGCCGTCGCAAATATAGACATTAATGCTGCAAAGGTTTCCGTGCTTAGGGACAGGCTTATAGCTGGTCTTTCAGAAATACCACACTGCGCCCTGAACGGCGATCCTGTAAACCGTCTGCCAGGAAATGTTAATTTCTGTTTTGAGGGCATAGAGGGGGAGAGCCTGCTGCTTCTGCTCGATGCCAAAGGAATATGCGCGTCGTCAGGCAGTGCCTGCGCTTCAGGTTCGCTTGATCCTTCTCATGTGCTTCTTGCCATAGGCAGGCCGCATGAAGTGGCGCACGGTTCACTGCGGCTTTCTCTGTGTGAAACAAATACGGAAGAGGAGATAAATATTATCCTTGCAGAAGTTCCGGCTATTGTGAAATATCTGCGCAATATGTCACCGGTTTGGAAAGATCTTGAGAGCGGAAAAAGAAAGTTTGTTCTTTAACCGCCCATTTCAGCAGCGCAGCAGGAATAACAGTAAATATTGTGAAAAATAACAGGAGCATATTATGGCATTATATACGGAAACAGTCATGGACCATTTCAGGAATCCCCGGAATGCCGGAGAAATGAAAGACGCCGACGGCATTGGCGAAGTGGGCAACGCGAAATGCGGAGACATAATGAAAATATATCTCAGGATTGAGAACAACATCATAAAAGATGTTAAGTTTGAAACCTTCGGCTGTGGCAGCGCCATTGCCTCAAGCTCCATGGCTACGGAGATGATAAAAGGCAAAACCATAGAGGAGGCGCTTGCCGTTACAAACAGGCAGGTTGTTGAAGCGCTGGGCGGGCTTCCGGCACATAAACTGCACTGCTCTGTCCTTGCAGAAGAGGCGGTAAAAGCTGCGATAAAAAATTATTATGACAGAAACGGGATTTCCTATAATCGTTCAGAATTCCCGGACTGTGAAAACTGCGGTTCATGCCGCATGGTATGAAAAAGGTTCTTGTTGCAATGAGCGGTGGCGTTGATTCTTCCGTCGCCGCCTTTCTTTTAAAACAGGCGGGTTATGAGTGCATAGGCTGCACTATGAAACTGTACGACAATGAAACTGCCGGTATTCCTGCAGTACATACCTGTTGTTCCCTTTCCGATATTGAGGATGCGCGCAGTGTGGCTTTCCGGCTTAAGATGCCGTATTATGTTTTCAATTATAAGGAATGTTTCCGTGAAAATGTAATTGAACGCTTTGTTAACGGTTATCTTGCCGGTGAAACGCCGAATCCGTGTATAGACTGCAACCGCTATATGAAGTTTGATCTGCTTTACCATAAAGCGGAGATACTTGGCTGTGATTACATAGCCACCGGGCATTATGCCCGTATAGAAAATTCAATGGAACATTATGAAGAAAACGGCGTGACCTGCGGAAATAACTGCGGTAAAACAGACGTGCTGGAAAACGGAGCGGACGTCAGTGCAGGCATGACCGGCATAAGGTATTTTCTGAAAAAGGGGCTGGATTCATCAAAAGACCAGAGCTATGTGCTTTACCGGTTCACGCAGAAGCAGCTTGCTCATACACTGCTGCCGCTTGGAGCTCTTTCAAAAAGCGAAGTGCGCAGTATAGCGCTGGAGAATGGTTTCCTTAATGCCGCCAAACCTGACAGTGAAGATATATGTTTTGTACCTGACGGCGATTATGCCGCTTTTATAGAAAGATATACCGGAAAGAAAATAAAATCAGGTGATATTCTGTATGAGAACGGTGGCAAAGTGGGACGGCACAGAGGGGCTTTGCGTTATACAATAGGACAGCGTAAGGGGCTTGGCGTTTCATTTGGAAAACCAGTATACATAACCGGCAAGAATATGGCGGATAATACTGTAACCGTGGGACCGGAGCTTTCCTTATATAAAAGGGCTTTTGAAGTATGTGATTTCAACTGGTTGTGCGGTGCAAAGATTCCGGGGCAAACCCTGCGCTGCGGAGTAATGACACGATACCGCAGAACGGAGCGGCCTGCATCGGTTACGGTTGAAGGCAGCGGGTGTGTTAAAATTGTGTTTGATGAGCCACAACGGGCCATAACCCCGGGACAGGCCGCAGTTCTCTACAATGGAAGTATTGTATTAGGAGGGGGAACCATAAGAAAAGTGCTGTTCTGACAATGCTTTTATACAGCCTGCGAAGGCTTTTGCACATCTTATGTCCGGTTCATGAAAATGCCCGCCCCTGTTCCATTCCAGCACGCAGGCTGTGTTATGGGTAACAAGGATTTCCTGCTGTTTTTTTATCCGGTCCTCTACAGAAGCCATTATGCTGTTTCCTGTTTTCGCTTCGCGGTCGCCAATGCTTAAATAAACAAATTTTGCCAGACATCTGTTCTTTTCCGCATATTCAGTCCAGTTTCTGAACCATACTGATGGCGAGGCTGCGGCTATGGCGTCAAAAGCATTTGTCTGATAAGCGCTCCATAGCGCAAACAGAGCCGCAAGTGAATATCCTCCGGCAATTATCTGTGTGTTTTCCGGCAGGTGGTATTTTTCTTTCAGGAAAGGTATTAGTTTTTCAGTAATGAAGTTCAGCGTTGAGGAGGCTCCAGCCCCGAAAGTGTCGTTGCCGTAAACTGCGGGAGCATTCCACGGTGACAAATCATTCCGCCATATGTTCACTTTAAATGCGGCAAGTACAAATGAATTTCCTACAAGGCCTGTCAGAACATCTGCCTGATTATCCAGTGTCTCAAGGTCATGGGTATCCACCGGCTGAACAAGCAGAAAGGGTGCGGCGCACGGTGCAGTATCACTGCTATGCCTGTATCCGGGTGTGTCATGTATATATGCCACGCAGTGAACATTGCCAATATCATAAAGTTCTTTATTCATACCGGAATTTTTCTTAATGTTAAAATATCTGATAATACAAAGTCCGGAAATATTATATCATTCTGTATTTATTTCAGCATCTCTACGGCCTGACGAGGTTCTGAAACAGGTTCAGTACGGCTAAGTAATATCTGCGGACCTTATATATGTTCTGTGTTAATCCTTTCCTTTAACAGAGTCCGGGAATAATGTTAAGAAAGAAACTACCATTATTCTTTTAATAAAATGTAGTAAATGATAAAAAACATTCTTTCTGTGTGGAAATTTTTTGCTGATTCAGGAACGGAAAAAGTACTGTTTGTTGTTTTTGCGTTTTTTATCTGGATTAATGCTGTTTCAGCCATACTTTACAAACCGGTATTCCTTGTCGGGGACGAGGTTGAAAATATAGTTACTACCGCCAGAGGCATTCCGGAGTCACTGTTCACACATGCTGCCGTAACGACGGGAAATTCAAATGGCAGGTTTTATCCTTTGGGACATTATGACCTGAACATACTTACATTTATTCCTGGCGCCGTAACACCCAGGGCGCATTATGTCTTTATAGCTTTTTCATTCACGGCGGCGTTTATTGTTCTTGCGTATTTTCTTGTTTATTACGCTAAAAAGAGGGGAATGTCATTTCCTTTTTACAGAACAGCAGCAGTACTTTTCTTCTTCTTCTTCACGCCCGGAGTTATTGTTGTATATCTTAAACTTGTATACCCTGAAAGGATTCTTGTATTTCTGTTTTCGGTATTTTTTCTGTTTTATATAAAGGCGCTGGAAAGCGGAAAGCTGTATTGGTACATTGCGGCTTTTATTATGGCGGCGGTTTCCTGTTATGTAAAGGAGCCGGTGTTCGGTTTTTTTCTTGTTTTTGCTGTGGCGAATCTGTACTTCTGTGGTAAAAAAACTGATAAAAGGCAGCGTGTTGTTTATTTCTCCATTATTGTGAATTCATTGTTTTACATTGCTGTTTACTATTTACTTGTATGGCGGAACAGAACAGCTGTATATGCAGGCACCGGGGATACTGTTTTTTTAAAAAATCTTTTCATGCTGTTCCTGAATTCTGCCGTGATTGTTTATCCTTTAATGCTTTTCGTAATGGAATCGGCGGGAAATATAAAAAAACATATAAGGGGAAAGATTTTTACGCCTGATGAGATTTTTCCGTACACGATGCTTGCTGCCGGAATGACTTATGTCATGGCTGTTGCGCTGCTTAAACTGAATGCCGGTTATTATCTTGTTCCTGCGGTAGCGGCTACGCTGCCGGCTGCCGTGGTTATAAAGCCACATATTCCAAAAGCAGGATATTTATGCGTTCTGGCTGTGCTGTTTTTATGGTGCGTTCACGAGCATGGTTTTGTAGTGAATGCCATGCATAAGGACCGTGTGGCTGGTGCCCGTATAACGGATTTCATAAATAATTCCGCAGTGCGCGGGGGCAGTCTTTATTTTGTTGTTCCTCCGCATGAAAACACGGCGGAGAACTCACATACATTGAATTTTCCTGATATTTACAGAAAATTTACCGTATTCTATACCGGCAGGAATATTGAATGCCTCATTGTGCCGGAGAAAGACATGCCTGTAAATAAACCCGGAATAAATGACATTGTTGTATTTGCTGCAATGCGTGGCCGGGACGGTATTCCGGTTCTGCCATCTGCCCGGCTTGAAAATATGCTGGAAAGCAGAGGATTTGAATATCAGCTTTATTACGCTGACCAGCTTTTCTTTATTCACGGGAATAATGTTAGAAAAAGCGTCAGCCCCGGCTCCTGATATGGCTTTCGTTTTTTTGTTTCCATAAGCGGAAAATTATCCGGTAGTGCCAGCGTATAGCATAAAACAGAAAGCCCGGCTGTTTTGAACCGGGCTTTTCAGGATAAGGCGCCATGCCTGGCACCGTTCCGCTTTTATTTAAGGTCTGAAGTACAGTGGGCGCATTTTTTTGCTTTTAACGGAATTTCCGACAGGCAGAAAGGACAGATTTTGGTAGTGGGATCTGCCGGGGCTGCTTTTTCTTCTGCCATAAATATGTCTTTCAGCTTGTTAATCCAGGTTATCATAAAGAAAATTGCCGCAGCGATAATAAGAAAATTTATGACTGTGTTGAGGAAAAGGCCGTAGTTTATAGTTGCAGCGCCTGCTTTCTGTGCTTCTGCAAGGCTTGCATATTCAGTACCTGAAAGATTTATGAACAGATTTGAGAAGTCCACGCCACCGGTGAGTTTTCCTATTGGAGGCATTATTACATCTGTAACAAGGGAATTGACAATTTTCCCGAAAGCTCCGCCGATTATGACGCCTACCGCCATGTCCACGACATTTCCACGCATAATGAACTTCTTGAAGCCACTCATTGTTTCGGAAATAGTGCCGGTTACCTTGCCAGTGACTGCTGAAATTCTGTTTTTCTTTTCTT
>CACZRG010000201.1 GCA_902783485.1 uncultured Elusimicrobium sp. | reverse complement strand
TTTCACTGAAAAAACGCATTACCATTTCAGCCCATATACGTCCCAGACCGAAATCAAGCGCGGAAAGCTCACATGCCTTCATATCTCTTGCGCCTATAATTTTTTCACGAAGCGCGGGAGTATAATCATAAGTACGGAAATAAAGCGTTTTTATCCTGCGTCCGGAAATCTCACAGACAGCGGCAGTAAGCCCGTCTGCCGATGTTCCGCTCATAAGTCCCATGGCAAGTGCTGTGTCATTTTCCTTTTTATCATCTGTTCTCATTTTATTCAGGCTCCGTTTTTATTCTGTCATTCAGGTTCAGACAGATTTCCATTTTCTGAAACATTCTTCCGCCTCTTTCTGGGAATATACTTTTTTGAAACGGGCACCTTTTTTGCCTTTTACGGCTGCCTCGCACCCGGCCCAGGTTTTATGACATCTTTCAACACCGTTTACCATACTGATATAGAATTTGTCTTTTTCCTTCTCCGGTGCGGAATGCACTGCTGTCACGCTTTTTCCTACCTGTATTTCCCCACTGGAAGGTGGCAGGACCGGATATCCGCAGCCTGAAACCGGACCACAGTACAGTTTTACGGGATTATTTTTTGAATATGAAACAGCTATTGTATCACATCTTTCATTTACTGAATGTCCGGCATGGCCTTTTACATGAATCCACTCAGTTTTTCCACGCAGGGGAGCTGCAACGGACCATAGCTTTATCCAGAGTTCCTTATTAGCCACAGGTTCTCCGGCAGAATTAACCCAATCCCGGCGCATCCAGCCCCATATCCATTTTGTAATACCGTTAAGCAGCAGGGATGAATCCGTATAAATCTTTATTTTTACATCATTTTCAGTGGTATTCCCGGTTTCTTTATTCTGGGAAAAGTCCAAATACCGGCTGACAGCCGCAAGCGCAGCTATGGCAGCGCTCATTTCCATACGGTTGTTAGTCGTATTTTTCTCCCCCCCGCCAAATTCCTCAAGTCTGCCGCCGGGATATATTATCACGGCTGCCCATCCGCCGGAACCAGGATTACCAGAACAGGCTCCGTCTGTATAAATGATTAGTTCATTATTCATAATTCACCTGAAACAAAAAAGAAATTCTATAAAAACACTTCCCTGATATTAACCGGATCTATATAAGCAAGGAATCCACGCACAGGTTTTCCATACACTCCGGCGAGAATACTCATATAGTTCTTTACCTGCTTCTCATATTCCGGGCTTTCCACGCCGGTTTTGAAATCAACCGCAATAACCTCAGAATCTGTTATTATAACCCGGTCCACCCTCACCATATTTCCGGACCTGTCCAGATATTCACGTTCCGAAAAAACATCACATTTTCCATATTCAGGGAAAAAGAGTGCCGCCTCACTACAGGATATGAATTTTTCCAGAATAGCAATATCCTCATTCCGGTACGAATCATCTGTGGAATAAAAACCTGAAAGCCTGTCATAAATACCGGCCACAGAAACTATATCCACGGTATTTTCAAAAGCTGAAATGACAGCGTGAAGAAGCTCACCGCGCCGTCGCGTCCTTATATCCACATCACGAACAGTACAGGATGGCTCGTTAAGCACAAATTTTCTGTCTGTTCTTCCAACGGGAACCTTTAAGGAAGCGGGGAGTTCTTCGGTTTCTGTTCCTTCCTTATTAACACTCCCGGCCTCGTAATCAAAAAAAATTTCACGGGCATCCGGCAGCTCTTTTTCAGATTCACCAGACTTATCTTCCTTTTCTTCTTCCAGCAGAACAAGGTTATAAAGTTCCTCTTTCGCTCTGGTACAGATAACATAAAAAGTATTGAGTTTCTGTACAAGCTCCTCTGTTTTCTCTGATTTTTTCCATGCTTTAAGTAACGCAGAATTTTTTTCTATTTCTGATACGCTATATACAGGATAAAGACTGCCATTATTTTCCCGATAAGTCATACCAGATGTTCTGCCCCGGTTTATATCGATGATATTTATTACCACCGGGAAACCGAGTCCCTTTGATTTATGCCATGTCATCACCTGAACGGCATTAAGCGCTTCCGGCAGGGCAACCGCGAACTCTTTTTTTGAATCTTCATCCGGGCCGCTTTCAGAATCTGCATAAGCGAGAAAGGAGGAAATAGTGTTCATTCCCCTTGAGGATGAAGTAGCGGCAGCTTCCTGAAATTTAGCAAGTGCGGCCTGCTCCTCTGGGAAATTATCAAACAGGGAAAAAGTTACATATATCTGACATATCAGTTCATAAAGAGGCAGATATCCGCTTTTACTGAAAAGCGGCTGGAACAGTTTTTCCCACAACTGCATAAATCCTTCATGTCTGCGGAAATAAACATAAAGCAGTTCTTTATCAGTACGTCCGCACAGAAAATCATGAATTTCTGCGGACATCAGTCCGGAAGCCCTGCTGAAAATACTGCCGTTTATGAAATTGAAAAAGGAAATATCATCCTGAGGCTCATCAAGAAAACGCAGCAGGGATATTATCTCCGCTATAACAGGTCTTTTTCTTATATCCAGTGAACTGAATGAGGCTGATGGTATCTTCCTTGATGAAAGCAGGGAAACAACTGCCTCAACAGTGGAATTTCTGTCAACAAGAACAGCTATATCCCTCAGAGGATGTCTTTTCGCAGCAGATTCCACCAGTGTGACAAGTCTTTCAGCATAAGAATTCTTTTCTCCTTTCTTTTTGCTCATCAGCTCACAGTGTACATAGCCCTTATTTATGTTTTTATTCTCTGGTGCCTGTATATACGAGGAAAGGCCAGTCATATCGGGCAGCCCGTACTGCTGCTGCAGCTGCGGGAGTCTTTTCCTGAAAACTTCCGCAACATAATCTGTTATAACACCACCACTACGGTAGTTTACTGGCAGATTTTCACATTCCAGCCCATGCGGAAGCATTCCTGTTGAAAGGCCTGACTCCTCTACACTGCCTCCTGGCAACAGTGAACTCATTATCTTGTAATCGGCATGACGGAAACGGTAAATAGCCTGTTTTATATCACCAACGAGAAACAGGGAACCTCTTGTTGAAAGAGCCTCCTCTATAAGCGGCAGCATTATGTTCCACTGCAGACGGTTGGTATCCTGAAACTCGTCTATCATAAAATGATTAAGCCTGCTGCCGAGATTGTAGTATATTTCGGGAACCGTATTTTCCGATATATACCCGGAAAGACATTTTGAGATATCGGAAACTGTTATTGCGTTTGTTATCCTGCGTTTTATAAGCTCCGCCTTTTCACGGAAAAGAGGGTAAAGCTCAGTATAAGGCTGATAATAAGAAAATGAATATGCTTCCGCAAGTTCTGCTATTTTTTTATCCATGCACTTTCTATATTCTTCTGCCTCTGGAACCGCACTCAGGATTTTTTCCCATTTTATTCTGCCATTGAAAAATGATCTGGTACCGTAATATCTTTCAAGAAGCACACTGGGCGAATTAATATCTTCAACGGAGCGCATGGCCGTACGTATATATTCTTCCGGTACTTTTCCAAGAATTTCCCGGTACAGCTCCAGGGCCTCTCTGAATATTCCCAATGTTTTATCCCCGCCGCTTCTTTCTGCAGACAGTGTATAAGGCAGTGAGGATTCCATAGACATAAATCCGGAAAAAGTTTTCTTCATGGCCTCAGCCGGATTCCACACAAAAGACTGGTCCCCGGGAAGAAGTGAAAGAAAACGGTCAACTGTTTTCTCATCAAATCTGCCACTGTGCCCGGCCATGGATATAACGGCCATTACCGCATTGTCTATTATGCTTTCCGCAGAGAATTTTGTTTCTATATCAGCGGAATAGTTCAGTTCTGCCGCAGAAAGACGGAAAATTCCGGAAAAGAAGCTGTCTATTGTCTGTACCTGAAAATCAGAATAGCAGTCCAGCAGCCTGTCGACCATTTCCCCAGAGCGCCGCCGCACTTCCGCCTCTTCAAGCCGGAGGGCTGCGCATATTTTATGTATATCCGGATTACAGCCAAGCGCAAGATCCTTGAGATATTTCAATATGCGCTGCTTCATTTCCTTTGCGGCATTGTTCGTAAATGTAACAGCTATTATATTTTCAGGATTTCGCGGAGAAGAATCAGCCGTGGTGGAAATAAGAAACATGGCATATCTCTGAGCGAGCGTATAGGTTTTGCCGGAACCTGCGGAGGCATTTATAAGCAGCGCATGAGGAAATACCATATGAGTATTGAACACACTGCCTGAAGGGAGTACGGCTTCAGGCAATGAAGAACTATTATTTATTTCACACTTTTCACTCATCGAAGCTTTTATTATTTCTGTCAGCCCGTATTATTTCAGAAACGTATCCTGCCTGTAACCATAACTGAATGTGTCGTGTTACCAGAGCGGAAACTGCCATTATACGCAAGACCTATTTCACTTCCCGTATCCATTAAAATTCCGGCTGCGCCACCAATCTCAAACGAGGCACGTGGCATTTTCTCAACAGCGGTCTGATACGAAATACCATCAGGCATTGTAACAGTCACAGAACCATCAGGAGAAATAACATCAAAGGAGAATCCGGCGTGAAGTTCCGGTCTGAAGATATTGCCTGAAGCATGGTATTCATTCTTCCATGAAAATTCCAGCAGTGCGGAAAGAGCATCTGATGAATAAGCCCCTGTACGCTGTGAAAAGGCATCCTCATAGGCTTCCCTGTTAAAGGAGGTGTAGCGCAGTCCTACGGAGGGAGTAAAATTCTTAAGCCATTCATAATCGCCCAGATCCAGATATTCCGGACAGTATTCCGCTTCCGCGGATATACCGAAAATACCGGCATTGTAATTATTAATTCCGCTTATATTACCGGAGACGGCTGTTTCCTCGTAGGCAGCCCTTCCGTAACTTATCATTCCGCGGTATGAAATATATTCAGACACATACTGTCCGTATACAAAAAAAGTATTTGTCTTTATATCCGTATCACGCATAAAAGAATCAATCGCAGTTGAGGCGTATGAATAGCCGGCCCCGGCACGCGCAGTTCCGTCGAATATTTCAGCGTCTGCACCAGCTGCGGCTCCAAAGCTGTCCGCATTGAATCCGTGTCCTCCGGAAAACACGCTGCGTGAATAAAGCATATGTCCCCATACACCGCTGTTTGAGAACACATCGCCGGAAGCCATGCCTTCAAGCGACGCCAGCCGTGACGAAAGCACATCATATATGGCTGAGTTTACTCCGGTGGCTGCTGTTTCCGCAGCAGGCGTACTTTCAGGCGCTATTGCCGAAAGCATTTCAACATATTGTGACGGATCTGAATAATACGCTTCATTAAGTGCTTCCTTTATTTTTTCCCCGGTACTTCCAGCCACCGGGCTGTAATTCATCCAGGCATCGCCACTGCGAACATTGTTATCATCACCGCCGCCTCGCCGGACCGCTCCTGAAACCGAAGCCATATAGGTAAGTTTATAAACACCGTCTCCTTTGCTTTCAAGTTCATATCCGGGAGTGGTGCGCAGTCCGGCAAAATCTCCATTAATCTGCATTGCAGAACTGATTATATTCAGATCGACACTTTCCCCCTTATCGAGAAAATCATTTTTTACAGAAGCAACCAGCCAGGTTTCCTCATTTGCAACTGCCGCTGACGAAGTGTTTATACTGCCATATGAAACAGACGACATCACCTCCGTTTCAACCGTACTTCCTCTTCTTACTGATATTCCACTGGAAGAAAGTGCAGATGAGAGCCGCAGAATTCCACCTGATGTTTCCAGGGTGGATACGGATGCAGAACCAGACACATGCATGATCCCTCCGTTAAGGAAAATACCCTGCGCTGCGGAAAGCTGAGAGTGTCCGGCAAGTTCCAGCATACCACCACCTATTGAAATTCTGCCTGATGCATGAACAGAGGCATTGTCCGCAACCAGCGATTCCCCGCCACCAAAAATTATGTTTACCGCGTTCAGTGCAGAAGAATCCCGTAGGGAGGCTGAACCTCCGGAAACAGTGAAGGAACCGGCGTTTTTATTAAACACGGCATTGTCTTTAAGCGAAAGCGAATATTCCTCAGGAATATTAAAAGCATTGTCATATCTGTCCGTTACAGTGAATACAGCGGAATCTTCCAGGCTCAGGGAACCGGAACCATGCCTTCCAGGAACAGAAGAGGCCCCGAATATTACCTCATCCGCTGTTATTGAAGCATCACTGTTCAGCAGACCACTGTTAATCTGAAGTCTCTCCTGAACAATAATTCCATGATTTTCAAGCGGACTGTTTATCACGAGCATACCAGTACGGCTCTCCTCAGGGTCCGTAATTGTGTTGTTATTTACCGCCGCAGGCAAAGAATTACCGTCGCCAGCGGATGTAAACACAAGAGTACCGGAATTTTTTATTGAATCAGTAACATGAACAAGACCGGGGTCAGTCTCAAACGATGCTTTTAACGCAGGTACAAGCACACCATCCACTGCTTTCTGATTAATAACAAGGCTTTCCTGGGAGATAGTTGCATGATTTACAGTGTCAGCCTGAATTCTCAGTATTCCGCTGCCACTTACCGAGGCACCTTCCGGCAGTTCGTCAGCCCTGTAATCCAGTGTACCCCTGTTATCTATTGAGGCGTTTATAAAAGAGTTTGCTATTACGGTTCTTCCA
>CACZRG010000200.1 GCA_902783485.1 uncultured Elusimicrobium sp. | reverse complement strand
GTTTTGCTGCGCTGCTTGTTTTTTTTAATGAAAATCCGGTACTTGATGTACGGGCGGATGACCCCGTAATAACCAATGTCAGTTTTATGCCGGATCTTCTTGTTTCAGACCCGGTAGATGGAATACTGCTGTGGATAGAATGTGGTACTGTCGCGACAAACAAGCTTGTTAAAGTGGCACGCCGTACAAAAAACTGCCGTTTTGTCATCATTAAGGAAAATCCGGAGGAAGGCCATAAAACACGTGAGGTGCTTAAAAAGCATGTACGCGATTTTGAAAGGGTGGAAATACTTGCCTTCCCGGACGGAATGTTTGAGAAATGGCTTGAGGCTGTTGAGCAGACAGAGAGCCCATATGTTTTCGGCGACGCCTCGGATAAGGGACTTAATCTTGTCCTTAACCAGACTCCGTTTGATATTCAGTTAGTGAAATGCTGAAAAGAGCCGCTAAAATGATACAAAGGGACTAAAGTCCTATGTCTGAAAGGGTCTAATATCCTTGATGAAACGGAAATTTCCGGTCTACAATATAATATAAAGAACTTGAATTTCATTATATTTCAGTCCGGAGATTATGATGTCTGAAAAAAAATATTTTTCACTTCTGACCTTTGCACTTGTCGTGGCTTTTGCTTCTAATTCATTTGCGTCTTCCGCAACTGGAATGCTGCGTAAGACAGCGGGTGAGAGCAAGGTTGCACCGGTATCTGTTTCCGCCCCGGCGGCTGTTGTTTCATATACGACGCGTGGCAACACCGACAGCGATTTTGCGCGCCAGGAATGGCTTAATGCAAGACGTATGTATGCTGACGGAGTTTATCAGCCGAAGAATGTTGCCCGTCTTGACGGTGACGGCTCTAAAGTAATAATGCTGCAGGGCTTTCACTGGTATGCAGACAATAAATGGCTTAATCTGCCCAATGGCTGGTGGGGAATGCTTTCGTCAAAAGCTGCAGAAATAGGCCACGCAGGTTTCAATATGATATGGATTCCGCCTATGTCTATAGGCAGTTATTATCCCACTGAATATTACAATCTGCATTCACAGTGGGGCAATAAGGCAGGACTCAAACAGGCCGTAAGTTCACTTCACCGTGCCGGTGTTTATGTGCTTGCGGATGCTGTTCTGAATCACCGCAACGGAACAAAGGACTGGTATGATTACACCAGCCCGGACTGGCCGACAACCGTTATCGTGCAGAATGATGAATGGCCCGGTTTCTCCGGACAGCCTAACAATGCAAAAAGTCCTAACTACGATCAGGGCCAGAATGAGCATGGCTGCCGTGATATTGATCATTCCCAGAAAATCGTTCAGGATGAGATAAAGATTTTCCTCCGCTGGATGCGCCATGAAATAGGTATTGATGGCTGGAGATATGACATGGTTAAGGGATATCCTCCCTATTATGTGGGCCTTTACAATCAGGCCACAAGCCCTGTTTTCTCAATAGGTGAGTATTTTGACGGCAACCGCCAGACTCTTGTAAACTGGGTTGACGGAACAGACAGCAATTACGGCAAGAAGAATGCTTCCACAGTGTTTGATTTCACGACACATTTCAATATTCTGAATGCAGTCGAAACAGATAATTTCACAAATCTCAATGACAATGGCCGTCCCTCCGGAGTTATCGGCTGGTGGCCTGCCAAAGCTGTAACTTTTGTGGAAAATCATGATACTTCACCGCGCGATCCGAATTTTATCGCTAATGCCACAACAGAATATAAGACACAGCGTATGATGGGATATGCGTATATTCTTACCCATCCCGGTGTTCCCTGTGTGTTCTGGTCACATTATTTCGACTGGGGCAGCAATTATAAATCGCAGATCAATAAACTTATACAGATACGTAAAAATGCAGGCATATCATCAACAAGCCGTATGGGCATAATGCAGGCTACAAACGGACTGTATGCCGCAGTAATAGACGGTGACCGTCAGCGTGTTGTTGTAAAATTAGGCAAGAACTGGGGCTGGCAGCCTGGCAATGGCTGGACTCTCGCAACAAGCGGAGAACGCTATGCCGTATGGACGCAGAACCGCTGATAAAATAAAATGAACCGTAAAAAAAGCGGGATCCCGGATCCCGCTTTTTTTATTTCAGCATTACTACTGTTCCTTTGACAGAGCCATTAATATATCAGGAAGCATATCCATAATATGACAGGGTGGGTTCTTTACTCATACGATATAAATTCAGCTATGGTAAAGCTCTCATATCTGATAATTGACTGTCTTGTGTCGTAAACAGGTTTAAGTTTCATTGAGACTGGAATAAGCACATTCATTTTTTCTTTTTTATCATATGGAAGTATAAAGAAAATCTGCCTGTTTCCGTTAAAACAATCAAAATTTTCAGCTGTTTTATAAAAAGATGTGTTTTCAGAAGGTGTCATAACCCCTAATTTTTTCCCACAGTCATAATAGGCTTTTCTGTTTTCTAAATAATAGGCAAGTGCCTGCGAGTAATTAGTGTAAGGAGCAATTAATACTGTATCGTCATTGTCTGGAATGTTATTTCTTATGAATAGCGCCATTTCCTGCGCAGATGAAAAAGGATTTTTCAGGTCCTTTAATATTATATTGTAGCCGGCCGGAACAGACAGGATAAATAAAATAATCACCGGCAGTATTGTTTTTTTATCCGCACTGATATTTTTTTCAGCGCAGGCTGTCCAGTATGCGGAAACAAATATTAACAATATTGTAAAAGTTCTTGCAGGCAGAACTATACTGTATGATGAGTAATATATAACAGATTGCACAAACAGTGAAATAAATACCAGCAGTAAATATCTGCGGCCTGCACGGCCAAGCATGTAAATAAAAAAAACAATACACAATATGACACAGCATAATGCAGTATTCTCAAATACAGGCTTAATAATCAAGTCTGAGAATGAGTTTGTGAAAAAACTGTTTAAAATGGGTATAAATCCACTTAATGAATGTGTCCCGTTATTGTTCAGAACGCCGTTATTTAATCTGCATATAAGCAGCTGTAATGCTGTAAGTAAAATTATTATGGATGAACCTGTGGCAGACAGCAGATTTGCTCCGTTCAGTGTTTTATCCTTATATAATTTGTAATAAACAAGCAAAAGCGCAGCAAAGGCATAGCCGAACATTATGGCATGGGTCCCTGCTATTAACGCTGCAAGAATACATACAGAGAGAATCTGTATTCTGTAAATTCTGCTATTTCCTTCTTTATTCCTGAACAGATATGAACATACTGCAGGAAAAGCAAACATCAGCAGTGGAATATATGAATAATTCCTTGCTATCACAGGAAAATAATAAAGCATGGGCGGGCTGAATGTTATAATAAGGTTTGCCGTCGCCGGGAAAGGGGAAAAAAAGTTAAGTACAAAAACTGCAGCAGTACAGAACATCCAGCATAGAATCTGCATTGCAGCAGCTGAAAACCCCGCCCTGGCCAGTGGCAGGCATAACAGGTAATGCAGAAACGGGTGTCCGTCCCAGCTGATGAATTTAAGCAGTTCTGACAGGGAAAGATCCCTTACGGCAAGCCATGTGTTCAGTTCATCCCGCCACATTTCATGATGCGCACAGAGAATAGCGGTAATGACTGCGTAAAAAAGTGTTACAATTACAGAGTACTGTGCTTTCCCTGAAAATTCCAGCCTTGTATTAAATAACTCTTTTAACATAAATGCTCAGTCATGGCAGTACGGTAAGTTTTTTCATGACATGAAATTATCTGTCTTTGTTTCCGTCGTCCTGCCAGGAATGGTCCGGATCTGCCTTGTAATACCAGGAATCTCTTTCCGGCTGTTTTTCTGTATCATTGATATTTTCCGTGGATTTCCGGGTTTCGGCATTTTCCATGTTTTCCGTTTCTGTGGCATCATGCAGTTTTTTCAGCTGCTGTTTATGTTTTCCGCCATGCGTTCTGGCCGGGTTGCGTTTATACATAAGAATGGTAGAAGGATCATTAAAAATTTTCTGCGCCGGTTCCTTCATATAAACAAGACCGGAAATAAGCGCTATAAGCAGCAGAAGTATGAACCAGTCGGCATTAAGGCTTGACGTGGAGGGTGGCAGATTGCGTTTTATTTCCTGTCTGTCCGTGAAATTTGCATATATGCGGGCCGCAGAGATTATGTAAAGCGGTCTTATAAATACAACCAGAATAAGCAGTGCTATAAGAAGCGGTATTCCGGCAAGCAGATAGAAGGAGTATACCCCGCTGTCCGCACGTTCTATGCCGAAGAACGTGTGCAGTTTCCCGATGTTCGTGAATGTAAGAACATAACAGGATATTCCGGTAATCCAGCAGATTAATGAATATCCTATGCGCAGTTTCGCAAGAGGCAGGAAACTATGGCGCGCAAGTGAAAGCGAATCGCTGCAGGCCTGCATAACAGTTCTTCCGCTTACTATGGCGGGAATAAAACCAAGAGATGCGAATTTCCATCCCTGATAAGCGGCTTCCTTTATCATTTTTTCCGCAATGGATTCCCTGTCATTTTTCTTTGGCAGTCTGCTAAGAATACGGTTTACGGTAATCCATCCGTCAAACCAGCTGAATATCCATATGGGTTTAAGTCTGGGCATTACGCATTTAAGGCAGTCCAGTATCGTGGATTCGCGGCCTTCAATGCTTAAGAGCTGCGAGGCGGCCATACAGGAAGTAAGCATACCTATAGGCAGTGTGGTAATTCCTACGCAGACAAATGACCATAATAAAAGAATCAGGTCGGCTGTTGTGGTCTTGTCTGATTTTGAGGCAGCTTCAAACAGTTCCTCCGGAATCCAGCCAAGGGCTGTTGTCCACAAATAGTACCCGGCGATTATGGCTGCCCATTGAAGTATGGCAAAAGTAATGTTTTCTTTTTCCTTGAGAACATAAAGCAGTGATTTAAGGCATTCCTCAATAAAACCGCCTATAGAGGTGAAATGTCCGGGCTTTTCATTGCTGTCCATAATGTCAGCCGCGGATTCCTTTAAATTTTTTAGTACCTGAAATGTACCTTCGTCCCTGAAACCGGTAGCATTGTATCCGTTGTTTTCATTAAACATATTCAATAACCGCCTGTAAAATCCTGAGTGTTTTCCAGTTATGCCGGTTATTCAATTATATATAAGCCGTATTATCAATTCAAGAAAACAGGAAAAAGGCGTATTCTGGCAGAAAATATTGTTGAAATTGGATAAAATATGTTATAATATATGTATTGAGTAAGGGCCCATAGCTCAGTTGGTTAGAGCACTCGACTCATAATCGATTGGTCCCAGGTTCAAGTCCTGGTGGGCCCACAAGATAAACCGCCGTGCAGCAATGCCGGCGGTTTTTGTTTTCTTCAAAAAAAAGGCCACCACGAGGCAGCCTTTTTTATATGTGTAATGGACAACTGTTTTATAATCCGGCTTTTACCGCCAGGCGCTTTTCATTTATTATATAATGCTCCGCCTCGTTACCCTCTTTGTCAAACACGGTGACTGAAATTATTTCGCCTTTGCGGAATATGAATTCCAGCTGTATTATATCGTTTATTCCATAAAGTCTGGCGGTTCCGTCGGGAATTTTTCCGTCTGTCATAAGCACATTGTAATTTGCATCAAGTCTGGCTTTGCCTGTATATCGGTTGTTTACGTAGAACGAGTACATTGTTCCACGGGCCACCTTTCTTGCTTTTACGGATATTGAATGCCCCTTTTTGTTTTGTGCAGTCTGCGCTCCGGAGGATTTGCCGGTGACTGTTCTGTTTTCAGCGGCATTTCCTGTATTCCCGTTACTGGCTACGTCGGCCACAGCAGAGTCTGCTGTGATTGTTGTTGCTGATCCGTTGGAAGCCGGAATATCAGCACCGGCCTCCGTGTTCTGTATGGCAGAGCCTGTAGCAGCAGCGGGGAGAGCGACGGTATCTGCAGTTGAAGGCATGGCTGCCGCATTTTCGGACGGTGCTTCTGTTTCTTCGTCGTCTTTGTACCATGTTATTTTATCAAGTGTGCCGTCTGCCTTGTAATCTTTTTTTGCCCCGTTCAGTTTGTCATTTTTATACTCGGCCTCTATCATCAGGTTTCCTTTTGCTGTATAAAAAGAAAACTTTCCGTCTTTAAGTCCGTCTTTGTAATTGGCTATGAACTGCCTTGTGCCATCTTTGTAGTACGACATTACAGTGCCGTTCTGTTTCCCGTTTTTCATCGGCTTTACTGTTTTTACCTTGCTGTTATCGTAGTATTCGGTAAATGTTCTGTCTGGTATCGTTCCGGAAATACCTATCAGCTTCGCATTACTGTCCAGTGTTTCAGTGGCTATAATATTTTTGTCGCGGAAATAGTATATCTTCGCTGAACCGTCCTCGGCAACCACTGTTGAGAAAACATATGAGGCCTGATCTTCAGATAAAGATGAGGAACTGACTATTTCTACATTTTCTGTTTCTGTCTGCGCCGTGGAGGCGCCAGTGCTGCTTTCTTTCACTATCTGTTTTATGTCTGCCTGTTTAAGAATAAGATCGCCGTATTTTGTTTTTACAAGCAG
>CACZRG010000199.1 GCA_902783485.1 uncultured Elusimicrobium sp. | reverse complement strand
TTCTTCTTGAGATAAGGGATATCTGGCCGGAATCAATAACAGCGGTAGGTGCGCGCGTGCCGGGAATATTCCTGACAATTCTTGGGATAATGGAAAAAATAATGTATTCCGCAGCCGGTCATATAGTAACCGTAGGCGAGGGCTATAAGGAAAGGATTAAAGAAAGGGGAGTTCCGCCGGAAAAAATATCCATAATAATGAACGGTGCTGATTTTACCGTTTTTCACCCTGAGCCCAGAAATGAAAAACTGCTGTCTGTATACGGCCTGTCAGGAAAGTTTATATGCTGCTATACCGGCACTTTAGGAATGGCCTGCGGCCTTAAAACTGTTCTTGATGCCGCGGAGATAATAAAAAACAAAGGAATAAATGACATAGCATTTGCTCTTGTAGGTGACGGGGCCGTGCGTGCTGAACTGGAGAAAATATGCGCTGAGAAAAAACTGGACAATGTCGTTTTTACAGGCCTTCGTCCCAAAAAAGAAATTCCCCAGTGGATAAATTCATGCGATGTGTCTCTTGCTCACCTTAAAAAAACAGATCTTTTCAAAACAGTTATTCCGTCAAAGATTTTTGAAAGCGCGGCCTGCGCAAAGCCTCTGCTGATGGGTGTGCAGGGAAAGGCAGCGGAAATGATAGATAATGCCGGAGCCGGAATTTCATTTGAGCCTGAAAATGCCGTGGCGCTTGTTGAAGCTCTGCTAAAATTTTATAAAGACAGGAATCTGCTGCGCGAAACCGGTATGAATGCAGAAAAAAACATTGCCGCTGTTCACAACCGCGATAAGCAGGCAGAAGAATATATCAGGGTAATAGAAGAGAAGATAATAAAAGCGTAAACTGTTATTACGCCATTACAGTATATGTCGGCAGATTGTGCTGCTGCCCCGCGTGTCTGCGGAGGCAGAGTACTTATGCTGTGCCGTTTTTATGTGCGGCAGAAGAAAATTTCTGTTTTATTTTACGGATAATTCCCGCCACGGCTGAAACTGCCTTGCTTCTTTCCCCGGCGTTAAGACCTATGAATAAAGCAGCAGTTGAAGTTGAGGCAACAGTTGTCAGACATACTGCAATAAAATTTATGAAATTGTTTTTTCTGAAAAAGGTTTCAGTCAGTGTCAGTGAAATCAGGGCTGATACCATTCCGGCTGCGAGCATTCTTGACAGAACACGCGTGTAGAATATTCTTTTTGAATACCCTGTAAGACTGCTTAAAATGTATACCCTTGAAATAAGAGAGAGGCAGGCCACTATTATCGGTGATATGAAAATGGCCGGGGCCGGAAAACCATGATCTGCCAGAAACCAGGCCACGGGCCAGTTCAGCGCATAAAAAAAACACCGGCTTATCTGCGTTGCCCGCAGATCACCATTGGCATGGCATAGCGCATCCAGCGAATGGGCGGGGGATTCGGCAAGAGAATTGATAAGCACAAGCTGCGTGAAGACAGCAGCATAAGCGGGTACGTCTTTAAGCCACAGATCCAGCAGATAATCCGTACGCAGAAGTATGGGCAGCGCAAAAAACAGCGTCATGAAGAAACTTATCTTGCAGCCTGTGTTTACAAGTCCGATTGCCTCCTGTTTTTCTCCTGCCGAATAGGCCTTTATAATCTGCGGCTTTATGGCTACAATGAAATTTGACATCAGGTTTGTTACAGCGCTGTCAACGGCATAGGCAATGCCGCGCGCGGCGTTCAGGGCCGGGCCAAAGTAAATGTTAAGCAGGAAATTCAGCCCGTGCTTGTTTAACAGCGCGCCAAAAGTTCCTATTGTGGCCCAGCCGGTAAAACCAGCTATCTCCCCGGCCATCTTCATGTCTGCAACAGGCCCTGTGCGCACCTCTTTGTATCTGGCAAGACAGTAGATAATGCAGAAAAGGCTGGCGAAAACAGAAACACTCATTGACAGAATACCGTAAACTTTCAGTCTGTCAAAAGGAAGAATAAAAAGAAGTGCCGAAACTCCAAGGCGCATAATAGCCTGGAAAATGCTAAGCCAGGCGTAAATGGTGAAATTCTCCCTGGCAAGAAGCACGGAATTGTACGGCGTAAGACATATACACGATATAAATGTGAAAACGGTAGTGTGAAAAACCGTCATTGCCGCGGCATGTCTTGCTGCGGGGATTACAAGTTTCGTTGTTACAAACCAGTAGCCTGCTGTTTCAAGAATTACAGCTATAATTATGCAGAGTACAAAATGCAGCCAGAGTCCTACCCCGAAAGTGCGTTTTAACTTTTCGGGCGTGGCGGATACCATGTCCCTGGACATGAAACGCTGGAAAGCTACTGTTACAGCCGTGGATACAAAACCCAGCATTGCCGATACGCCGCCTATGACATTGTAAAGACCGTAGTCATCAACCCCCAGGGCCTGGAGGTTCAGCCTTGAAGTAAAAAGCGCAACAAAAAGCAGCAGCAGATACCGGGTGTAAAGAACTGCTGTGTTTTTTACAGCTCTTTTTGTGTTTATATGTCCTTTTTCCTGCTCAGCCATTTCTTTGTTTTTTTCAGTATTCTGTACGCCAGCATAAGCAGGCGTGCCGCAGTATCATGTTTTGAATATATCAGAAAACGCAGCAGCCTGAGACCAGTGCTGTTCCATTTCATCTGCGTATCGGCTTCCGGGAATGTGTCTCTGAATTTATCAAAATCAGGAGGATCTGTTTTCCACAGCCAGGTGCGTTTAATATCAGCCTTGATTGCATTTAATACCGGAGTAAATTCATCAAGCCTGCCGGCTGCCGCCGCTGCTTTTTCAATTTCTCCTGTAACAAATATGGAATCCGCTCTGCGTTTGCTCTGTGTTTCCGGAGCATTTGTTATGGAACTGTCGCGGACAAGATAATGGTAAAAATATCTGTTTATGGAATAAATTTTGTCCGTGTTAAGAAAAAGCATTGATGTAAAAAGCACATCCTGTATATAAATGCCAGGTTTGAACCTGAGATTGCATCTGTCTATAAAACTGCGGCGCAGAACATAGTTCCATACATTATTTCTTAGAACAGCCGGATCTTTTTTTATGTCTGCCTTTCCTTCTGAAAGGGCAGGCCATTTCAGAATCAGGCCGTTCTCATATTCGTCCATGGCATTCCACTGAACAACCTCGGCGCCTGTTTTTTCAGCTTCATCAATTGCGGTTTCGTATGTTTCGGGCTCAACCCAGTCATCGCTGTCAATAAAAGCGATATAATCGCCATGCGCATATTCAAGCCCTGTGTTTCTGGCCGCCGAAAGTCCTGCGTTTTCCTTATGAATGCACCTGAAACGGCTGTCTTCCGCCGCGCGTTTTTCGCATATTTCCGGACAGCGGTCCGGAGAGCCGTCGTCAACAAGGATTATCTCAATATTCTTATAAGTCTGCGCAGCAAGTGAATCAAGGCACCGGTCCAGGTATTTCTCAACACGGTATACAGGTACAATTACAGTCAGCAGAGGCCATGTTTTTTCCATATAATAATTATATCAAAAGCGTAAAAGGCTCGTATGTGCCGGAAACATGAGAACAATACCTTGCGTGGCACAATTATGCCTGTACGAATTTTGTATAATATAAGAGCCGGGAAGACCGGTAAATTTTGCAAGGCCGCGGACTGTGAAGTTTATAAAGGACCGCAGCCGGAGGAAATAAAAATTATGGCAGTAAAAATCGGTATCAATGGTTTCGGACGCATCGGCCGCCTCGTGGCCCGTGCGATTATCGAGAGAAACGATCCTTCACTGGAACTGGTCGCAGTCAATGACCTTACAGACGCAAAGACCAATGCTCATCTTCTCAAGTATGACTCAATTCACGGCCGCCTCAACGCTGATGTGAAAGTGACAGCGGAAGATCAGATTACTGTCAACGGCAAAGCCATCAAGGTTTTCAAACAGACAGACCCCGCGAACATCGACTGGAAATCCGTCGGTGTGGATATTGTCGTTGAATCAACAGGCCTTTTTACCCTTAAGAAAGATGGTGTGAACAAGAAAGGCAAAAACGTCAAGGGCGCAGAGAATCATATTACCCACGGCGGAGCGAAAAAAGTTATCATTTCTGCTCCTGCAACAGGCGAAGATATAACCATCGTCATGGGTGTCAACAATGACAAATATGACCCGAAGAATCACAATGTGGTTTCCAACGCTTCCTGCACCACAAACTGCCTCGCCCCTTTCTGCAAGGTTCTTAACGATATTTTCGGAATCAAACGCGGTCTTATGACAACTGTGCACGCCTACACCGGCGACCAGAGAATACAGGATACAGCGCATTCTGACCTTCGCAGAGCCCGTGCCGGAGCTATGTCAATGATCCCGACATCAACCGGAGCCGCCAAAGCCATTTCTCTTGTTATTCCCGAGCTGAAAGGCAAAATGGACGGTTTTGCAATCCGTGTACCCACCCCGGATGTGTCCGTTGTGGATCTCACCTGCGAACTCAACAGAAATGTGACTGTTGAAGAAGTCAATGCTGCTTTCAAGGCTGCCGCAGAAGGCGAGCTGAAAGGCATTCTCGGATATTCCGAAGAACCTCTTGTGAGCATAGATTTCTGCCACGACAGCCGCAGCTCAATCGTTGATGCCAAGAATACCAAGGTAATGGATGGAAACTTTGTAAAGATTCTTTCCTGGTACGATAATGAGTGGGCTTATTCCAACCGCGTGGTTGACCTTGCTGCCTTCATGGCTTCCAAAGGTCTTTAATTCCCACTGAACGGAGACGGAGCGGGAGTGTATCCCGCTCCGTTCTTTTTTAGAAGTTTAAAGCAAAAAAGCAAAATTTTGGAGTTGAAAAGCAAAACTATGGAAAACAAGTCTGTTCTTAAACTTGCCAGAGTCCAGGATATGGACATACAGAACAAAGCGGTGCTGGTCCGTGTTGACTATAATGTTCCGCTCAAGGAAGGCGTAATCAAAGATGATTCAAGAATACGTGGAACCGAAAAGACAATAAAATATCTTTTGGAAAAAAACTGCAAAGTGGTTCTTATCGCTCATCTTGGCCGCCCGAAAGGCAAGGTTGACCCGAAATATACCATTGAACCTGTTACCGGCCGCGTTTCTGAAATTATGGGCACAAAGGTTCATTTTGGCAAGGACTGCGTTGGACCGGAGGCTGAAAAAGCGGTTGCTGCAGCAAAGAACGGCGAGATAGTTCTGCTTGAGAATCTCCGTTATCACCCGGAAGAAGAAAAAAATGATGATGCCTTTGCGGCTCAGCTTGCGAAACACGGAGAAGTATTCGTGCAGGAGGCTTTCGGAGCACTTCACCGCGCGCACGCCTCAACTTCTGCCATAACGAAATATCTTCCTGGCTGCATAGGTTTCCTTGTTCAGAAGGAACTGGAATTTTTAGACAAGGCAATGCAGAATCCAGAGAGACCTTTCCTTGCAATAATTGGTGGTTCCAAGGTTTCAGACAAGATTCAGGTTCTTTACAGCCTGCTTGAAAAAACCGATTCTCTCATTATCGGCGGAGCCATGGCATATACTTTCCTTGCCGCACAGAGCACAAATATAGGAAATTCCCTTTTTGAGGAAGACAGGATTGAAGAGGCCAGAAAAATTATTCTCAAGGCCCATGAAAAGAATGTAGAACTGCTGTTGCCTGCAGATCACCGCGTGGTGAGCGATATCGAAGCTGTTTCTACAGTTGAAAACACAAATTCAATGGCTATACCCGATGGAAAGATCGGTATAGATATTGGCATACGCACAGAAGCTCTCTTCGCAGATAAGATTAAAGCCGCAAAGACTATTTTCTGGAATGGTCCTGTCGGGATTTTTGAAACAAAAGAATATTCCCATGGAACAGTCAGTATCGCTGCTGCCGTAGCTGAAGCCACGGCAAAGGGAGCTGTTTCCATTATAGGTGGCGGTGATACGGTTTCTGCCCTCAAAACGGCAAAAGTTGAAAAGACCGCCGTGTCACACTGCTCCACAGGTGGTGGCGCCAGCCTTGAGTTTATTGAAGGCAAACAGCTGCCTGGCCTTGTGGCTTTGTCAAAGTAAGAATAATATTGTAAAATATCCCTTATCAGGAGATTTTGAATGTATACATTTGTTCTTACACTGCACATACTGTTAGCTTTCGTTCTGATAATAGCGATTGTGTTCCTGCAGACCAGCAAGGGTTCCGCGCTTTCCATGTTTGGTGGCGGTGGTGACGCGCTGTTCAATGCGGCAAGCGGTACTTCTTTCATTAAGAAATTTACGCTTGGCGCAGCTGCGTGTTTTGCTGTTACCTCAGTGCTGCTTACAATTATGGCATCAGGCAACCGCTTTAAATCGGTTGTGCAGGATTATCCTTTACAGATACCGAATGCAGCGCAGACCGCTCCTGCTGTGCCTGGCCAGAACAGTGGCAAGGCGGCAGCAGCTACAACAGATACTCAGGCAAAGCAGCAGGCTAAACCGGCGGCAAAGAAAGCTTCCGCAAAGAAATAAAATAGTTAGTCTGCATAGCAGGGAAAAC
>CACZRG010000198.1 GCA_902783485.1 uncultured Elusimicrobium sp. | reverse complement strand
TCCACCGAGAACTGGGCAAGAGCAGAAGAAGAAGTAAACGCCCTTATGCTGCTTCTCATTCAGGCTGTGAAACAGTATATAAAGGAACTGGACAGCGGCAATGTAAGGCTTGTATTCAGTGGCCGGCTGGAGTCCCTGCCTGAAAAAACACGGGCAGTTCTGCTTGAAGGTGCGGAGAAACTGAAAAACAACACAGGTCTTACGCTTAATCTCGCCCTTAATTATGGTGGCCGGCAGGAAATACTCGACGCGGTTAACAAGGCCCTGAAGTCAGGCATGAAAGAAATAAACGAAGATCAGTTCTCGTCGTTGCTTTATACAGCGGGCATACCTGATCCGGATCTTCTTATCCGTACCTCCGGGGAACAGCGTCTTTCCAATTTCCTGTTATGGCAGACCGCCTACACGGAATTTTACGTAACAAACACCCTGTGGCCTGATTTTGACGAAAAAAATCTTATTGAGGCTTTCAAAGCCTACAGCAAAAGAGATATTAGAAGAGGAACATAATGCTTTTACCAAGACTGCTTACTGCCGCTATCGGCATTCCGCTGATGTTATGGCTTATTTTCACTGGCGGAACTGCGTTCGCCGTGCTTATATATATCATAATCGCATTGTCGCTTTATGAGTATTCAGCACTGCTCAGATTAGGCTCAAAACCGGTAAACCGCTGGGCGCTTTATATCTTCGGGCTGCTTATGCCGCTTGTCCTGTATTTTGACAATATGCCGCGCGCAGCCGGGGACCATTTCGCCGGGGCCATGATAATGCTTACGGTTGTGGGAACACTGTGTCTGGAACTTTTCCAGAAGGAAAAATATATAGAGCGCATGGGACTTACCCTTCTTGGTATTTTCATGCTTTCATGGTGTCTGTTCCAGTTCATTCCGCTTCGTGACCTGCCGGAAGGAAAAAACCTCACATTCCTTCTGATAGTAACAGTATGGGTTATGGATACGGCAGCCTATTTCTTCGGCAAAAAAATCGGTAAGAATCAGCTTACACCTGTAAGCCCCAAGAAAACCTGGGAAGGAGCAATTGCCGGTTTTATTTTTGCAATAGGAACAGCACTGCTGATAGCGCGTTTTACCGATGGGCAGATTTCATACGGAAAAGCTGCCGTCATAGGCGTTTTAATCGGCATTTTCGGCCAGATGTCTGATATTGCCGAATCCATGATAAAACGCGCGGTAGGCGCAAAGGATTCCTCCAATATGCTGCCGGGCCATGGCGGAATAATGGACCGTTTTGATTCATATATTTTCCTCGCCCCCGTAATTTATTATTTTATGGTACTTGTAAAATGAAAAACATAGTCATTTTAGGCTCATCCGGCTCCATAGGACGCAATGCTGTTGAATCCGTAAAAAATTTAGGCGAAGGTTATCATGTTCTTGCATTAAGCGTAAATTCAAGCACTGCCCTGCTACTTGAACAGATTAAGGAACTTAAACCGGAATATGTTCAGGTTTACGATGAAAAAGCCTGGGAAGAATTTAAAAATATATGCCCCTCCGGCACGCAGCTTCTCCCCCCCGGCAAGGAAGGCCTTGACATGGCAGCGTCGCTTGAAAAAGCGGACATTGTGTTAAATTCAGTTACCGGGGCCGTTGGTTTTTCCCCGCTGCTTGCGGCGCTGCGCTCCGGCAAAAATGTTGCGCTCGCAAACAAAGAGCCCATGGTAATGGCCGGGGCCCTGTTCATGCAGGAAGCGGCAAAGCACGGCGCAAGAATACTGCCGGTAGATTCAGAACCCTCTGCTGTATTCCAAAGTGCAGCCGGAATAGAACCCGGACATTATGACGAAGAGCTTTCCAGAATATTCCTTACGGCTTCCGGCGGGCCATTCTACGACGGCAAACAGAAACTTGAGGACGTTAAGCCGGAACAGGCATTAAAGCACCCCCGCTGGAAAATGGGACCGAAAATAACGATTGATTCATCAACCCTTATGAACAAGGGGCTTGAGATGATAGAAATAATGAATATGTTCGGCGTTCCCCTTTCCAAGATTGAAGTTCTTATTCACCCGCAGTCTGTAATTCATTCCGGCGTTGAGTTCAAGGATGGCGCTGTTATAGTGCAGATTTCCTGGCCGGATATGCGCCTGCCTATTCAGTATGCGCTTACATGGCCGGAAAGAAAG
>CACZRG010000197.1 GCA_902783485.1 uncultured Elusimicrobium sp. | reverse complement strand
TGTAAGCAGACTGGCAAGTACTGTTGCCATTGTTATTCCTGCGGACGGACCATCTTTTGGAATAGCTCCTTCTGGCACATGTATGTGAAAATTATGAGTGTCTATATACTTTGCCGGAACATACTCTTTTGATTTTATAAAGGAAAAAGCTGTCTGTGCAGATTCTTTCATTACATCGCCTAATTTGCCTGTAAGTATAAGCGCACCTTTTCCGGGGACAGCAAGTGATTCCACCGTCAGAAGTTCTCCTCCGTGTTCAGTCCATGCAAGTCCTGTGCAAAGACCTACGGAATTAAGTGATGGCTTTTCCGCTATATATTTGGGTATGCCTAAAAAGTCCGGGAGATTTTTCTCATTTATCTCTACACTGCTTATGCCGTCTTCCACAACTTTTCTGGCAACACGGCGGCATAACGACGCAATCTCGCGGTCCAGTGTCCTTACGCCGGCTTCGCTGGTATAACAGCGTATTACCGAGTCAAGGCCTTTGTCTGTTATAATTATGGAATCTTCTTTCAGCCCGTGTTCCTTTAGTCTTCTGGGAAGAATATATTTTCTTGCAATACTGATTTTCTCATTATGAGTGTAACCGCTGAACTCTATTATTTCCATACGGTCGCGCAGCGGAGCCGGAATACCCCACAGTGTATTGGCAGTGGTGATGAACATTACCTTTGAAATATCAAATGGGACATCAAGGTAATGGTCTGCGAATTCAGAATTCTGCTGTGTATCCATTACCTCCAGCAATGCAGAGGCTGGGTCGCCGTGGGTATCATTGGCTAACTTGTCTATTTCGTCCATCAGAAATACCGGGTTTCTGCTTCCAGCTTTTTTTATTCCCTGTATAATCCGGCCGGGCATTGAGGCTACATAGGTTCTGCGGTGACCACGTATTTCAGCCTCGTCCCGCACACCGCCAAGTGACATTCTCACGAATTTGCGCCCCATGGAACGTGCTATCGATTTTGCAATTGATGTTTTGCCTACTCCTGGAGGCCCTACGAAACAAAGCACAGGCCCCTGAAGCTGATTCGTAAGTTTGCACACGGCCAGATATTCCAGGACGCGGTCTTTCGGTTTCTTAAGCCCGAAATGATCCTCGTCTAATATTTCCTTCGCTTTTTTTATATCTATGGAATCTTTTGTTTCCGTATTCCACGGCAGGGCCAGCAGCCAGTCCAGATAAGTGCGGCTTACGGATGTCTCAGGCGAATATGGCGACATATGAGAAAGCCTTTCGAGTTCTTTCTCGGCTGCCGCATTTGCCTCTTTGGGCATATTGGCGTCTTTTACTTTCTTTTTTAAATTGTCTATTTCCTGAGAGTAATCGTCTTTCTGATGAAGCTCCTGCTGAATGGCTTTCATCTGTTCGTTGAGATAGTGCTCTTTCTGGGCTTTGTTCATCTGCCCTTTTATTCTGTTCTGTATTTTCTGTTCCAGATTCAGTATTTCTGTCTCGTTTGAAAGAAGATTTATGATTTTTTCAAATCTCAGGCACACATCTGTTGTTTCCAGCACGTCCTGCTTGTCCGGCAGGTTCAGTGTTGTATTGGCTGCTATGGTGTCTGCCAGTTTGGATGGATCTTTCTGTTCTTCTGCAATGAATGCACGTGCATCAAGCGTGATGTGTGCGCTGAGTTTTACATATTCCTCAAAGATTTCAACAGCACGTCTGAGCAGTGCGGTAAGTTTCGGTCCTTCCTCTACAATATCGTCAAGATACTCCACCTCGGCTATGAAATGTTCATTCTTTTGTGTCAGCCCCAGATTTTTTATTCTGGCGCGTCTGCGGCCTTCTATGAAAACCCTCATTGTGCCATTGGGCATTTTCAGGGACTGTGTTATGACGCACAGCACACCGAATGAGTAAAGGTCTGCGGCCCGTGGTTCTTCTACTTTGCCGTTCTTCTGCGCTACTGCGAGAATATATTTTTTTTCCTGAAGTGCCGATTCTATGGCTGCAACCGAACGCTTTCTGTCTACTGAAAGCGGTAAAGGCATATGGGGGAACATTACCACGTCCCGTATTGCTATGACCGGTATTATTTCAGGAAATTCTTTTTTAGGTGTCGTATCTTCGTTCATTTGGTTAAAATTGATTACTTATGCAAAACACTGCCGTCCCCCGTATGGACAGGACAGCAGTGCTGTTTTTTCAGACTGAATCAGATCTTTTTGCGGAAAGCCAGAACTTCATCTATAATTCCGTAGGTTTTGGCTTCCTCCGCAGACATATAGAAATCATGCTCCATGTCCTGATGAACTTTTTCAAAAGGCTGGCCTGTGTGCCGTGCCATGATTTCTGTCAGGATTTTCTTGAGATGCTGCATCTCCTGATTTTCAATTTCTATGTCCGTGGCCGTTCCGCCTACGCCATATCCCTGCCTGACCTGATGAATCATTATCCGGGCATTTGGCAGCGCAAATCTCTTGCCTTTTGAGCCTGCGGCAAGAAGAACGGCTCCGAAACTCATCGCCATTCCCATGCATATTGTATATACGGGAGCCTTGATATACTGCATTGTATCGTATATGGCGAGACCGGCGCTCACTGAACCACCAGGGGAATTTATATAGAAATTTATCGGCTTTTCCGGGTCTTCCCCGTCGAGATAAAGTAACTGCGCGATAATAGAGTTTGCAGAGGCCGTGTTTACCTCGCCGTCAAGACTGCCGAAGAATACAATACGGTCCTTCAGAAGGCGGGAATAAAGATCGTAACCGGAAAGATTCTGGTTTGATTTTTCAAGAACATATGGAACTATCATTTTTTACTGCTCTCCTTTCCTGCGTACGGCAGCGGAACCCTAATAAATTACATCATTATGTCTGTTCCGGCTGCCGTTTTTTACAGGACCGCTTTACCGTAGCCGTGTTATTCGGCTTTTTCGGATTTGGCTTTTGCCACGCGTTTTCTGGGCTTTACTTCTTTGACTTCGGCATTCGCCTTTATAAAGTCCATTACTTTGTTCTCAACCATTGAGGAACGTATGTATTCTTTCCTCTGTTCGAAGAGTCTGTGTGCATTTTTCTTTTCTTCTTCGGTTTTCATGGTTTCAAGGGCTTTGTTGAGTTCAGCCTTGAGATCATCATCTGTAGCCTCAATCTTCTCCTGTTTCGCTATGTTGTGGAGAATATATGTGAGGGAGAGATTGCGTACCGCCACGGGCTGAAGTTTCTTCGCTACTTTTTCTTCATCAATTTCCGCACCGCGCATTCTCTTTCTGTAAACCTGTATGAGATCGGCTGTTTCTTCTGCCACAAGAGTGGGGGGGAGTGCGAAAGGATTATTCTTTATAAGTGCGTCTTCAAGCTGTTCAGTGAATTCCTTCTCGTAGCTTTCCGCCTGCTGATTCTCAAGCATTTTGCGTACATTTGCCTTAAGTTCGGTCTCGTCTTTCACTCCGGCCGATTTGAAAAATTCCTCATCCAGCTTTGGGGTAACTTTTTCCTTGATTTCGTTTACAGTTACCTTGTACTGTATTTCCTTGTCGCCTAATTTTGAGGTGAATTCCTTTGTCTCACCTTTTTTTGCTCCTTTTACAGCTTCAGGCAGGCCGGCAATTGTCTGCGGGTTGTTCATGTCGATAATGTCGCCTTTTATCTCACTGCCGGCAATCATTTTGCCGTCTTCCCAGCTGGAATAATCAACAATTATATAGTGGTTTCCGGCAACACTGGTGTTTTCCGCTACAGGCTTGAGATAGGCATTGTATTCAAGAACCTGATTGATATAAGCGTCAACATCATCGTCTTTTACATTGGTAAGTTTTTTTGTTGCTTTTATGCCTTTGTAATCTTTTGCTTCAAACACAGGAGCGGTTTCCACCTGTATTTCAAAGGAGAGTTCCTTGTCCTCTTCATATTTAACGTCTCTGAGAATTGGCTGCACAACAGGATTAAGATCTTTGTTCTGCTTGAAAATTTCAGGGAGCGCGGCTTTTGCTGCAAGTTCAACAGCCTCGTCGCGTACTTCATTCTTGAACTGCTGTTTTATCATGGAAAGAGGGGCTCTGCCTGCGCGGAAACCGGGCAGTTTTACAACCTTCTGCAGTCTTAGAACAGCGTTGCCGCAGAGGTCTGTGGTCTGTTTGTCATCGAGTGTGACAGTAAAAAGGTGTACACAGTCTTTATTCTGTTTTTCTTTAATGCTCTTTCCGAGATCCAAAGTTGTTTTCATTATTACCTTACTCCTGGGTTTATTTGTGCAGGGTTTATGCCGGAACGGGGACTTGAACCCCGACGGGTGTTAGCCCACATGATTCTAAGTCATGCGCGTCTGCCAGTTTCGCCATCCCGGCCTGAAATCAGCTTCCTGTTCCTTCGTAGGAAAGAACCGGAAGGCATACCCTGTACTTTCCTTTTAATTATATTAATTTTAAACTTTCCGTGCAAAAACAGCCCAATCAGAATTTCAGCCGCTGATTATCTGCTTAATTGGATATTTCACTGTTGCATAAACTGATTTAAAACTGATGTTTAATGTTTTATGAATAAATTTACCTGGACTGTATAAATGTCCGAAAAACGGCGCAAGCCGGTTAATGTTATGTTGAACAGCTGTTTCTGTGCATATATCCCGTAGAGAGATAAATTGCTACAATAAACCTGTGTATTTGTTTTTTATCTCAGCGGGAGAACACAATGCCGGAAAAGGAAGCAGAAGCCAGAATCAAAATAAACAAACTGCTTGAAAAAGCGGGCTGGCGTTTATGTGATGACGAAAATGGCAGGAAAAATGTGGATTTGGAGCATTCCACCCGTGTGCGAAAATCTGACAAAGAAACCGGCGGAGCTATTGACTACCTGCTGCTTGATGATAAAAACTTCCCTCTTTGCGTATTAGAAGCCAAAAATGCAAGCATAAACCCTCTGTTTGCCAAAGAGCAGGCCCGCCAGTATGCGGAAAGCCAGGGAATCCGCTTTGTAATTCTCTCTAACGGGGATAAGCACTATTTTTGGGACATAGAAAATGGCAATCCGCAGGACATTACTGGCATGCCAACACAGCAATCCTTAATGGATAAAAAACACTTCAGGCCTCAGCCCAAGCAATTGGCATCCGTAGAAATAACCAAAGAATTTATTGCTTTAACGCAAAATCCGAACCTGTTGCAGGACCCCGACTATCTCAACCCTGAAACAAGAGATGCCTATTGCCGTAATCATGGCTATAAGATTTTAAGGGATTATCAGATTGATGCTATTAAAGCCGTGCAGAAAGCCGTTGCCAACGGAAAGGACAGATTTCTGCTGGAACTGGCAACCGGATTAGGCAAAACTCTTATTGCGGGTGCCATAATTCAATTATTCCTTAAAACGGGCAATGC
>CACZRG010000196.1 GCA_902783485.1 uncultured Elusimicrobium sp. | reverse complement strand
TACAGTGAGGCCGTTTTCTGCGGTTTTGGGGAGCCTACGGAAGCTCTTGATATGCTGCTTAAGACGGCCCGTTTCATAAAAAAAGGTTTTCCTGAACTGCCACTGCGCATTAATACCAACGGCCTCGGCAGTCTTATAAACGGACGTGATATTACCCCGCTTTTCAGAGGACTCATAGACAGAATTTCAATAAGCCTTAACACTCCGGACGAGGTTGATTATTATAATCTTGTAAAGCCGCGTTTCGGCGTTAAATCATTTAATGCCATGCTTGATTTCGCAGAAAAAGCAAAGCTGTATGTTCCTGAAGTGACAATGACGACAGTTGAGACAACAATTACTAAGAAGCAGGAAGAGGAATGCCGTATGATATGCGGTAAAATCGGTGTGAGATACCGCATACGGCCTCTTGAATGAAGTCCTGATAAATTATTTTAAAAGTTGGGACGCTTGATAAATAAGCTGTGTGCCGTTCTGCCGTCGTATGTGATATAATATATAAAAGATTTTATTAAAGCGTAATCCAGAATGAAGAATTTAATTAAAGACAGAAAAAGCTCAATTCCAATCAGCACTCTGAATGAAATGGCCAGAAACAATTTAAAGCGGCTGGTTGATTTTTCGGAAATGAAGTACAGCGATGAAATACATGTTATCGCTAATGATATTGTGTATGACAGAAAGCCTTTTGTACTTCTGGCAGGACCGTCCTCTTCAGGTAAAACCACGACATCCCACAGAATTTCCGATGAACTCGCCAAGCGGGGAAAACAGAGTATTTATATGTCTCTTGATGATTTTTTCATAGACAGGGACAAAACGCCAAAGCTCCCTGACGGACAGTATGATTTTGAGAATTTCAGTATTCTGGATCTTGATGCCTTCAACAGCTGTATAAATGATCTTCTAAACAAGCATGAGACTGAACTCCCGGTATTTGATTTTGTTACTGGTACACGCAAAAAAGAAACCAGGCATCTGAAAATCACAAAAGACCATGTGATAATAATAGAAGGCATACATGCCCTGAATCCGGAACTTATAAGAATGAACACAGAGTTCTTCTACAAAATATATATCTGTGTTTATACGGATTTCATAATAAACAGTCAAAGTAAAATCCCGGCGAAGCTTTTGCGTTTCATGCGCAGAATGATAAGGGATATACAGACCCGTGGTGCATCTATAGAGCATACAGTGAAGATGTGGAATAATGTCTGCGCCGGGGAGGAAAAGTATATAAAGCCTTACCGTAATACTGCAGATCATATGTTTGATACCACACACCCTTATGAACTTCTGCTTTACAGCCAGTATCTGACTCCTCTGCTTGAAAAAAGACAGGATCTGGCTTATGCAAAGGAACTGTATGACAAACTGCAGTTCTGTGATAAACTGACCCAGGACTGTATTCCGGAAAATTCTCTTTTATGGGAATTTATTGTAAAAGGCGTGGATATAGAAAAACTGTATTAAACATAAATCCACAAGCTATTATAAACACCGTAGGACAGTTAGTTCTGACGGTGTTTTTGTTTCTGTGACATCAGGTTTATTTATCATCTTCACTGTCATGAAAAAACTGAGAACAGGCTGAGTTGAATATTGTATGTGGAGATTCTGTAATATGATAGAATTTTATTTATGACCAGACATATTTCCTGCTGTGGTTTTGACTGTTCGGGATGCAGGCTTTATATTTCCCAGGAAAAAGCTTCCGGTAATGAAGCGTTGGAGGACGGTGGGGAAAAACAGCGGTGTGGGGGATGCCGGAGTGAAGGCGTAAAATTTCCTTACTGCGAAGAATGCAGGATACGAAAATGCGTTATGTCACGCGGTATAGTTTCATGTATGGAATGTGCAATGCTGAATTCATGCACTGAAGCAGCGTCAATCAGAAAATAAAGCTGATTTTCATGGCTGGTTCTTCCTGACAATAAATATTGTAACACCTGTGTAGTAAAAAATCAGACATTATTCCTGTCTGTGTTTTTTTTGCAGAACTCAAGACATTCTTCTTCGCAGGGAAGTCCGTATTCTTTTCCACAAGGTTCAATATGCAGCATTACTTCGGTTTTTGGATAAGCAGTTTTTATCTCCGCGGAAATCATATCTGTTAAATCATGCGCCTGCTTTACCGGTATGTTTCCACTTACTTTTATCACTGCGTCTACAAAACGTGTGTCGCCTGCCTTTCTTGTGTGCAGATGTATTATGCCAAGTATTTCAGCCGGTTCTGTTATCTTTTGTCTTATGGAATTATACTCTTCGTCAGGCAGGGAAGTATCCAGCAGACCACCGAGAGCCTCCCGGGATAAATCCCATGCAGCTTTTATAATCAGGCCTGCAACTATTATCGCGGTTATGGGATCAATTATATAAAATCCCCGGCCACCATTTAAAAGTTCTGATATATATATCAGGCCAAGGCCTGCCATCACTCCTGAAGATGTGTAGACATCCGTACGCAGGTGCATTGCATCAGCTATAAGAGCAATGGAATCATTTTCCTTTCCGGTTTTCAGAAGATGTTCTGAAATGAAGAAGTTTACTACTGAAGAAACAGCCATTATCAGCACGCCCCAGCCGGCTTTTTCAATGGTTCCTGGGTTTATTATTTTCTGTGCTGCCTCCAATAGTATCCAGCCTGCTGCCGCGAAGATAAGCAGGGCTTCAGCAAAGCCGGATATGTTTTCGTATTTGCCATGGCCGAAATTGTGATCCCGGTCTGCCGGCTTTGAAGAGGATCTGACGGCGAAAAAAGCTATTCCGGAGGCAGCCAGATCAATTCCGGAGTGTACCGCCTCCGAGATTATGGATATGGAGCCTATGCTTATTCCAACTATCGCCTTGAAAAGCATAAGAACGGAATTGGATATAATGGAAAGTCCTGCTGCATTTATTTTGTTTCTTGTACCGGAGGTGATTTCTGACCGGCTTTGAATGCTGGTTGCCGGGTTTCCTTTTTCAGGCGCTCTGGTTTCTGATACGTATTCTTTTTTTGTTTCAGCAGAATATGAATTGTCCGGTTCTGAAAACATATTTTTAAGTCTTCCGTATTATAAAAAAACTCCCGGATATTAAATCCGGGAGTCTGCCATAACAGGACAGATTGACTCAATCCTTGATTTCTATGGCCTGCACAGGGCAGTTTGCAGCTGTCTCTTTTGCCTTGTCGACTAAATCCGCGGGAATTTCTTTTCCCTGGGCTTTATCGCCATTCAGCTCAAACACTACCTGGCAGTCACCGGCGCACATGCCGCATCCGATGCAAACATCCTGATTAACAACAGCTTTCATTGTTTTCTCCTCCGTATACGGGATATATATCAGATAATATTCTACTTAAAAAAGGCAGGCAATTTCAAAGATAATGTTAAGTCCTTTTGGACGTCAGACATGTAAAAAATGCGTGTAATTTTTTTCTCGTCGTTAAATATGGTCAGGGTAGTATGTTAAATTATATAATATAAGAGAATTTTCCACGGGAAAATGTAGTAATTGTCAGTATATCTTCTGCCTTTAACAGGTATTGATTATATGTTACGTTTTCATAAGTATTATGTTCATCTTTTTCTGATAGCCCTTGGTGTCGTATTGTATTTTTTTGCTAATTTTCATCGTGTAGCTGTTCCAGGAGCTGTATTCGGGCTGCTGCAGCAGAAATTAGGGGTAAGCGCGCCTTATATAACTGCGCTCGGAGCATCTTTCATGTATACTTATGCCGTAAGCCAGATTTTCATGGGCAGAATGGTGGAAAGATACGGGGGGCTGCGGATAATAGCGCTTGGGGCTTTGTTCTTTACTGCCGGAGCACTGCTTTTCCCGAATACACATTCCATGCCTCTGCTGTATTTAAGCCGTGTTATGTCGGGGTTTGGCGCAGGCTGTTTTTATTTAAGCCTTGTACGTGAACTGGAGCGTTGCATACCGGACAGAAATTTCGGCGTAAGCCTTTCCATAACTATATTTTTGGGCTATCTCGGCAGTTTTGCCGCGAATGCGCCTTTTGTATGGTTTATAGAGCGTTTTGGTCTTTTCCATGTTCTTGATTATACCGGTTTTGTAATACTTGCTGTTTCTGTTTTATTTATTCTTACCGGCGCACGTTTTCAGCTTACTTCCATAAATACCGGCAGACATTTCGAACTGGATTCATACAGACATGTTCTTTGCAACAGGTACAATATATGTCTTTTTCTGTTCGGAGCGCTGAATTATGCGCTTATGTATGTCCTGCAGACTGTAGTGGGAAAAAAATTCCTGGAGGATATATGTATGTTCTCTTCGGAAAAGGCGGCCTGGGTACTTTCCGCTATGTCTGTTATATCTGCCGTAAGCAGCATGGGGCTTGCTTTCTTAAGCCGTTATTTTGGTGGCCGCAAGATCATTTTCTTTAAGATTTCTGCGGTGATAAGTGTTGTGGCTTTTGTTTTTGTTACGCTTTCACTTATATTCAGTTTCCGCAGCGGGCTGCTTGTTTCCATGCTTTTCTGCTGTCTTGCCGCAGTTGCTACAATGTCGCCACTGCTGGTGGTGGTTATAAGCGAGGTTAATCCTCATTCCGTATCGGTTACAGCTACTGGCATTATGAACGCACTGTTTTTCTTCTCAGTAGGAATTATGGGTAATCTTACCGGTTTTATGATGAATCTTTTCCCGGCGTATGAGGTAAACGGAATACTGGTGTATGGCCGGAACTCATATCTTGCGGTTTTTCTTCCACTGCTTCTGTTCAGTTTCGCTGAACTGTATTTCGCTTTCAGGCTTGAAGAGCCTGGTAAAAAGAAACTTAATCAGAAGTGATTTCCATCTGGCTGGGCGTGCCGGACTCATCCGGATACATTATCTGGTAAACAGTTGTCCCGGAATAAAGATAAGCAGTAGAATAGTCTGCAATGTCCGGAGTATATCCGGTTAATTTCATATGAGGGTAAATATATCCTTCGGAAGAGTTGTATAACGGTTTCAGATACTTCCTGCGGAAATTCATAATGTTTTCTCTTTGTATAATAGACCTTCTTTCATCACGTATTGGGTCCAGTTTGTCAGAAAGATGCCCTCTTCCAAGATTTTCTATAAGATGTGTAAAACCGTTTTTCCTCAGATTGTTTAAAATTTCCTCAGCACTGGTGTTTTCATCAGCGAAAATATCATACCACATTTTATCAAGAAATGATGTTGCGTAAAGTTTCCTTTCAAGGTACAGTGATCTGCCATAACTGTCATTTACCAGTAATTTTGCATCTGCCGGCAGATATTTATTTGCCCAGGCTGCGGCCTTTCCATATCCCAAACCATATTCAGGCTGCTCCCTGAGGTACTCTGTTTTTGACAGACGGCCGTAAGGTATTGCGAACATATCGAACCAGTTACCATATGTAATAACAGGCAATGAAAAAATAAAAACAGAAATTAGTGTGAAAAGTTTAAGTATTCCGTGCTTTTCAATTACAGGGTAAAATATATATGAAAAAACAAGCGTAAAAAGAATATAAAGGGAAAAATAAAATCTCGCGATGCTGAAGAAGCATAGCTGTAGTATAAGAACAGTTACACTGAAAATAATTATAATGTTTTTGTTCTTGTCTGTTTTGAATGGCAGCAGAGGAATAAAGCCAGATACGGCTAAAAGTACAGGCTGTATAAATTCGTTCAGGAAATTTTCTTTTGAAATGAAAAGATTAAGAAAATTTTTTACTAAGGCAAAACTGCAGTCCCTGAAGAAATATGAATTCTGAAGAAAAGTATCTACGAGAACAGGATCATAGTTGTTGTCTGTTCCGAATATGCCAGTGAGGAATGGAAAGAACGGATTGCCTCTGAAAAGCTGGTTTTTTACAAGCCACGGTATTACAGGAAGCGAGGCTGTAAATATGAATATCAGCGGTTTTACGAGATTTTTTGGGAACCCGTAAATGCCTGTTTTAAACTCATCTTTGCTTCTGTATACAAGTATGGCGATTGAGCAGATGATAAAAAAAAGACATGTGGGCTTTGAGGCCATAGCGCAGCCTGCGAATATTCCTGACAGAATCACGGTTTTTATATCTTTTATATTCTCTCCCATAAGCATTATGAAGGCAGTCATTGAAAACATAAGTGATATTGAGTCTGATTCTGTAATGGTTACAAGTTTCATGAAACTGTATGAACCGCATATAACAGTTAAGGCAAGAAGAACTGTTTTCCTGTTGAAGTATTTTTTACCCAGATATGAGGTTATTCCGAAACATGAAACAATCACGGCGAAAAAATTTGTCATTCTTGCTGTCATGAAGTCTCCGAATCCAGCAGCTGCAGCATATATACACGCGTAAAATGAAAAAAGATTAAAATAAATATGCTGTGGCATATCCTGTATTCCGTGATTAAGCAGCCAGAAATTTGGAATCGCAAGAGTATAATTCATGGTATCTGTATCAATATCAGGATTGAATAGAAAAAGCATATTCCCACAAAGAAATAAAACAATACATACAATAAGAATTTTTTCAAAATTATCTGCTGTTTTGAAAAAAAGAGCCGCTTCTTTTATTCCTGTATGTACAGGTATTGTACGTGTTGACAGATACGCGGCCATGTATCCGGGCAGTATGGAAATTACAATTGCCTTAGGATAAAGCAGCTGCGTTACTCCCAGAATAAGCGCCAGGTGTCCTGTTATTGCCAGGCCTAGTGCTGAAGAGAATATGAACAGTTCACTTCCAGCGCATTTGTATTTAAAGATTTCAAGCAGACAGAATCTTCCATATCCGTATACAGGAATAATGAAAAGAACTGCATCTGTTATAATCAGTATATTTTCAAGTATATTATAAATAAAATTGCCACCAAAAGAAGGAAGGTGCAAATACTTAATTGATATTACTGCTATCCAGTTGGAATGTATTGAAAACCATTGATAAAATACAAAAAGTAACCAGAGTGTGGCAGCTGCTGCCGTAGCTGTTTTCAGACTTTTCATTATATTATCTTTCATAATGTTACTTTGAGTTTTTAAGTTTTATATGGCTTGTTCCGGCAAGGTAACTGATAATGGTGTGCTGCCGTCCATGCCGTACAGTATTTCGTAGACAACAGAAGCGCCTGGTTCCATAGATGAAGTAAAAATTCTTTTCAGATACCTTTTTCGGAAATCGGATAGGATTTTCTCTTTATTTATGTCTTTTTTTTGCTTTCTGAGCATTTTAAGATCATCAGAGAAAGTAATTTTCTCTTCATTTTCAAGAATATGTGTAAATCCGTTTTCTTTCAGTGAATACAGAATATCTTCAGCTGTTCTGGCATTTTTTGCGAAAATATCATACCAGTAAAGATCCAGGTATGATGTGACATAGAAATTCCTTTGTATATAAAGACTTCTGCCTATATAATCATTAATAAGTATTTTTGCGGAATCAGGCAATGTACTATTTATCATATCTGCCGCTTTATAATAACCTCCGTATACATTTTCTGATAGATATTTCTTGTATGTCAGACGGCCGGCAGGTATGGCGAGGGTATCCGTTCGGCTGATCTCCCCAAAAACAGACAGGGAAAGAAATAATAATATAGCAGTGAATGCTGTCATGTATGCTTTGTTTTTTTCAATAACCGGATAAATGAAATAAGCAAAAAACATTGTTGAAAGCATATAAACCGGAAAAAAATATCTTGCTGAACTTAAAAAGAACAACTGTATTAAAAATAGAACAGCTGTAAAAATAAAAAGCACAGTCTGGTCGTGACTGAGTTTTTTATAAATAAAAGGAATAAATCCCATCATGGCCAGAAGCAGTGGCTGTGTATGATTATTGAATATCAGTGGATAAGAAACAATAAGATTCCAGAAATTTTTAATAAATGAAAACCTCTCCCCGTGGAAAGCATCCGAATATCGCATAAAATGTGTGACGAGATCCCGGTCGTATGTATTGTCAAAACCGAACATACTGGAAAGGAATGGAAAAAAAGGATTTCCACGGTAAATCTGATTTTTGATCAGCCATGGAAAAACAGGCAGGGAAGCGACTGCTGTAAAGACAAGGATTTTTTTTGAAGCTTTGCCCAGATCATTTCTGTTAATATAAAAAATAATCCCGAGAATACATAATATAAAAATGACTGTTATGGCTTTTGAAGCCATGGCACAGCCGGCAAACAGTGCTGGTAATATAATTTGCTTCATTTTTTTATCTCCATCCCTGAGAACAAGCAGCAGGGAGAGAAATGAAAACATCATTGATATAGCGTCTGATTGGGTGACAGATGACAGTATAAGAAAACTATATGATGTGCACATTACCGCAAGAGTAAGAATAACTGTTTGTCTGTTAAAGAATTTTTTTCCGTAATATACCGTGATTCCGATGCAGGATACCAATACAGCATAGTTGTTGACAAGTTTTGCGGTGAGCTCATCCCCTATGCTGACAGCGCCAGCATATATAGCAGCATAAAAAGCAAAAAGATTGTAATAAATATGCTGTGGCATATCTTTCATGCCATGATTGAGTATCCACCAGCCTGGTGTGGCGAGAGTATAATTTAATGAGTCTGGCTCTGTGTCCGGCGAAAAAGCCGTAATTAAAACGAGCAAAAGGAAAAATAAAACTATTACAGACAGAATAATTTCTGTAATGGAAAGACTGCCTGGCAGTTTTTTTATTTTTTCAGGATCAGGAAAAAGCGGAGGATTCCGTATAATGGAAATAAAAAGAAGCACAAGACCCGGAATGAGAATAGTAATTACAGTTACTGGATAAAGAATTCCACAGAATACAAGCATTAAAAAAAGATGTCCCGAGACTGCAAAGCCAAGACCGGAAGATACAAGCCATGTTTCAAGACCAGAATAATTTTCATTATTGAAGAATTTAAGCAGAATGAAACGACCGTACCCATAAATTGCGGCAATGAAACAGACTGTGATGGAAAATTCTTTGATGCAAAATATTAAATTACTGAAAAAATATCTTCCTGGCATAATATTTCGTGGCAGAAAATGAAACCCTGCACGAAGATTCATCAGATTATATTCTGGTACGGCGAGCCACTGCCATAATACAAAGAAGAACCATGCGGAAGCCATGATTATTCCCGTGTACTTAATGATTAAATTCTTTTTTGTTTCTGCCGTATTCATTTTGCCTTTTTATCTTCGTGATATTCCTGTTTCGTATTTACCGACCACAAACTTTTCTTGTCCGGGGTACACCCGGTTTTACGGCTTTCAAGGAAAAGCCTGACAGCTTCAAAAGCAGTAAGTATGGAATGATCCATGTTGTTGTACCGGTGCTGGCCATTCCGTCCGAGGCAGTACAGGTTATCTATACCGTCAAGATACTGTCTTATTTTACCAAACCTGTCATACGTCCCGAAATATGCGGGGTAGGCCTTTTTTACCCGTATTCTGACAGCATCTTCGATTTTTGACGGATCAGCAAAATCTGTTTCTTTTAG
>CACZRG010000195.1 GCA_902783485.1 uncultured Elusimicrobium sp. | reverse complement strand
GGGGCAGCCACAAAATTAAGAACATGGCTTCCTAATTCAAGTTTTCCGCCTTCGGCAACCACTATGCGGCGGTCCTCAAATTCAGTGCCGAAGAAATTCTTCATCATAGCGAAGGCTTTGGCAGAAGAAACTATAACAGCCTCAGGATAGGCTTTCATGAAATTGGCGATATTGGCGGAATGATCCGGCTCCATGTGCTGTATTACAAGATAATCAGGCCTGCGGCCATTCAGGGCATGTTCCAGATTGTCCAGCCATTCATGGGTGAAATTGCGGTCCACGGTATCCATAACCGCTATTTTCTCATCAAGAATGACATAAGAATTGTAAGCCATGCCGTTAGGCACTTTATACTGGCCTTCGAAAAGGTCCACATTGTGATCATTCACGCCTATATACTTTATATCTTTAGTAATTTCCATATTGCTATTCCTCTTTATATTCCCCGGTTCCGTGCTGTCTCTCCGGAATGAACCTCAAAAGTTCCAGCCGCATTTTTACAGCCTGTTTTCCGGATATTTCATCGGTTATCCCTTCTTACCTTCTGCATTTCGTCCTTAATAAGATTGTATTTATGCTGGATTTCGTCATAACCGTATTTTCTTTCCAGCCGCCGCACTATGAAATGACCGCGCGCCATATCCTGGAAATGGTCCATGAACAGCGTATTTATGGCTGCTCCGCCAGCTGCGCCTATAAGCGGCACTGCCTGTGCCATGGCTTTCTGGCTTACGGTAATCCCGAAACGCTCAGCTATTGCCGTCATAAGGCGTATAAGCGCCGGGGCGGTTTTATCCGCAGTATTCTGTATGGCCGCTTTCTGAAGATAAACAGCCGCCTCCTTAACACTGGCGGAAAGCGCGGCGCGCACAGCGTAATATCCGGTTTCAGAACCATCATCGTTGCTGCTCCTTCCTCCCAAAGCGAAAACAGAAAGCGCAGCCATTCTTGTTTCAGGATCAGCCGGATTCTCGCCTTCCTCCCGTGCTATATCCAGTATTGAGCGCAGCATTATTGTAGTAGTTACAGGCAGTTCCACTGCCAGTGCGCCCATACCCATCATGCCGGATATACCGCCTGTTATTGCCACGCTCATTTTATGAAGAAAATTCTCAGCTGGCAGAGGCCGGTTGTCTTCGAATGTCCCAGCAGCGAAATCCACAGCCTTGCCAAGTGCCTTGTCTGTAACATTGATAACTGTTTTCGCCATGCTGTCAGGCATTTTATTAAGCATGTTCTCTACAGGTTTTCCTATAACATTCACCGTCTTTATAAGAAAACCCGGATTTTCCAGCAGGCTTACTGCGTATGCAAGATCCTCTGTTTCCTTTCTGCTAAGTTCCATAACAAACCTCCATAGGCCTCCGGGCCTTCAAAAATCTGAATAAATCCCTTAACTGCTGCAGAACATATTATATAAAAATAGGTCATGCAGTACTGAAACATCAAATATGCTATTATTAACTGAAAGGCCCGTATTAACGGGATATATTCAAGGAGACAGTGTATGAAAAAAATTATCAGTTTTTTTACAATTCTTTTCTTATTCGCCAACGCAGCCTATGCAGCTCCGCGCCATCACAAAAAAGCAGCTTCCGGCCAGCTTCAGGGCCACGGGGAAATAGCCGCCAGCGTTTTTGACGCAGTGGTTGACAATTCAGCCCAGATTGAAAATGGCGTAGGATTTGGAATTACCGGAGCATATTATGTATTTGATAATCTGGCTCTTGGCGGTGAGTTCTCAATGAACAGCAACAAGATTTCCACAGACGGCATGAATAAAGTGAATTACAATATGTTTGGAATTTATTCCAAAATCATATCCCAGCCTTTTTATTTTGGATCTTCTGAATGGCGCGCGTATGCGCTTTTCGGCATGGGAACCTATGGAATGGAAATAAAATCCAACGGCGGCAAAGTCGACGACAGGGCTTTCGGCTTTAACTACGGAATGGGGCTCATGCACAGCTTTTCAAATAATATTTTCCTCAACATGGAAATAAGAGAACATCATGGTTTCCAGGAAGATTTCTCACAGAATGGCCAGAAGGCATTCGGCAAGGCTGTGTACACAAACTACGGTTTCAACATAGGTTACCGCTTCTGAAGCATACATACAGCCGCATACAGCGGAATACAAAAAAGGCAGCCGGAAGACTGCCTTTTTTATTTGTTAGAATATAACTGTAATTTTTATGGGAATCAGAGACAATTCAGAAGATATTCAACAAGACAGAAAAGCACCGGCTGGAATGCCAGCAGCAGACACGGAAACATCTGAGACACAGAATAAAAGTTTCACGGACAGACTGAACAGGAAAATACGTACTTATATACCTGATTCCGTTCTGTACAGGCTGCCGTTTACAGGGGACTATCTTAAAATATCAGATGATCTTGAAAAAATATCAAAAGAATTTGACGTTATCTTAAGCGAAAATCAGCAGGAGCGCAGAAATTTCTGGAAACGCCTTAAAAAACTGGTAAGACCCGGGAAATCTGCCACACCGCACAATGAGATTAAAAACCAGCTGGAAAAACTCCAGAGATCCGTACACTGGATGATGACATGGGGTGTGGTAATGGGCTTTTTCGGTGGAATGGCCGCCTCAACATTATGTTTTTCCTCTTTCACAAGCAAACTTATAACCTTTATGCTCGCCGGTTCATTAAAAACAGCGGAGACTGTACCTGAAGGCGACGTTGTTGTTTTTATTACATACGATGATTTAATATCAGACAAAGGCCGCCATGAAAGGCTTGAGAACGGTATTCAGTTCGCGAAAGAAAAAAAACTTCCCATTATTATAGCCGGGTCGGATAAAACCGTAAGTACAGGCATAAAATACGCCACTGTATCAGGAATAAGCCGCAGCAGGATAATAACCGCAGAAACAGGCAGTTCCGTAAAACAGAAAGTAAAAAGCGTAAAAGAAATATGCGCCATACAGGGCCTGGAAAAACCGGTGATAATAACTTCCTTCTACAAAATGCCCCGCACATTATGCGAAATAAAACGTGCAGGGCTTGAAAAAGCCACCCCATACCCGGTTCAGGCCAGCAGGCCGGAAATAGGCGACACAATAGATTACAATCCAAAAATGTTCAAGACGGCGGCCCTGGAATATATCAGATTCATAGGCACAGGCTGCGCCTTCAGCAGACATATTCAGCCAGACAGCAGCAGAAAAACATAAAAAGTCCCGCTCTTCAGAAAAGCGGGACTTTTTTACATATAGCGGACAGCGGTTTTATACACTGGTCCGGGTTCAGCGCTTATGGTTATTCAGCCTGCTCTGCGGCTTTTTTCTCCTTAAGTGCGGCAAGCACCTTGTCCGGCGTGAACGGAGCCTTGTGCATTCTTACGCCAACAGCATTGTAAATGGCGTTGGAAATTGCCGGCAGCGGGCCGTTTATGCCTATTTCAGAAACAGACTTCGCGCCGAAAGGACCATTCGGTTCCCATGTAGGAATAAAGAATGTCCTTACAGGGGCGGTGTCGTTCATAGACATAATCTTGTAGCGGCGGAACGAAGCGTTAAGCGGCGTTCCATTGGCCGAGAACTCAAGACCCTCGCTAAGCGTGTGGCTTATGCCGTTCATGCAGGCGCCGTCGTTCTGTCCCTGGGCAAGCTGTGTATTTACCGCGGTTCCGCAGTCAATGCAGCTTACATAATCCAGCAGCGTTACCTTGCCGGTGGCGGTATCAACCTCCACTTCGGCAAAGTTGGCCTGGAAAGGAGGCGGTGATGTCTGCGCATAATGTGAGGCAGAAGCTATAATCTGATGCTGGTCATAGTAGTACAGCGATGTGTTCGCCACTTCAGACAGCGTACAGGAAGCTCCGCTCTTTGCCACAACCTTGCGGTCTTCCAGATGCAGGTTTTCAACCTTTTCATCAAGAATTTTAGCTCCCACGGCAAGAATCATGTCGCGAACCTTTTCAGCAGTCTTCTTCGCGGCATTGCCGGAAATGAAGGTCGTGGAAGAAGCATATGCACCAACGTCGAACGGCGTAACATCGGTATCGGCTGAAAGCACAACTATATCTGTATGCTTAACACCCAGAACCTCTGCGGCTATCTGCGCCAGCACGGTATCAGCACCTGTTCCAAGATCGGCACAGCCGGCCAGCATATTGAAAGAGCCGTCCTCATTCAGCTTTATGGTACAGCTGGCCATATCCACTTCAGGAATACCTGAACCCTGCATCATGCAGGCCATGCCTATGCCACGGCGTATGGAACCTTTCTGCTTTCTGTACTTTTTGGCCTTCTCGTACCATTTGAACTCTTTTACACCTTTTTCAATGCCTTCCATAAGGCCTGTAGAGGTTATGAACTGTTCCACGCCCTCACGGCCTTCGCCCATGGCCTTGAACACAGGTGAGCCTTCGCCAAGACGTATATAGTTCATCTTGCGGAATTCAACCGGGTCCATGCCTATCTTCTCGGCCATCATGTCCATCATACACTCAAGGCCGAAGAAAGACTGTGTGGCGCCGTAACCGCGGTACGCACCGGCAACAGGCAGATTGGTATAAACACTGCGTCCTATGAACTTTATATTGTTCTTCACATGATACATCGGTATCACATGGGATCCGGCGCACATCATAACAGTAAGCGCATGTGAGCCATATGCTCCGGTGTTAAGATATATGCCAAGTTCAAGGTCGGTAATAGTGCCGTCCTTCTTCACGCCGCAGCGTATGCGGCATATTGACGGATGTCTTGTGCGGGAGGAAATAAAAACCTCCTTGCGGGTGTATTCCAGACGAACCGGGCGGTTTGTCTTTAATGCAAGAGCAGCCACTATGTCTTCAAGAATTTCCTGCTTTGAGCCGAAGCCGCCGCCTATGCGGGGCTTTATGACTCTAATATTCTTTACCGGAATCTGCAGGGCCTGTGCCACAATACGGCGCACATGGAACGGTACCTGTGTTGAAGTACGTATGACAAGGCGGCCATTATTATCAAAATAACATATAGTGGTATGCGGCTCAAGGGCGCAATGCTGCAGATATGGAATTGTCCATGACTCGTCAAATGTATAGTCGGCTTCCTCAAACCATTTCTTGGGCGCTATTTCGAAGTCAAACTTTGCGGCAATATTGTGCTTCGCATCCGGAATGTTCTTGGAATCCTTCTCCGTATGAACCTGCGGCGCACCTTCCTCCATTGCCTCGTAAATGCCGAATACAGGTTTCAGAACCTCGTATTCAACCTTTATTTTTGAAACAGCCTCTCTGGCGGCCTCAAGGGTTTCGGCGGCTACTGCGGCAACGCG
>CACZRG010000194.1 GCA_902783485.1 uncultured Elusimicrobium sp. | reverse complement strand
GAAACAGCGGCTGACAGGCCCGTAATTGCGCCGAGCCAGAAAATAACTGTGTATGCAGTTGCTCCAGGCCTGAAAGCAAAACCGAAGAAACGCAGAAGCATTGATATGCCCAGTGTTAAAAAAAGCGCGGTGGCATAGGCCCTGAACCATAGAGACCGTGCAAGGTTTCCACTGATTCTGAATGAAAAAGGAAAAACGCCTGTAATAGATAGTACGGGAACTGTTATAAGAACAAAAGCAGAAACAGCCCATGCATAATCAAGAGTGAGTTTTGCCATGCTTATTTCCACAAGATTCATTGTTCCCGATATATAACACATAACGGATATTCCGGCTATAAGGGAAACAAGCAGAACTGCTCCGTAAATGAGGCTTTTTTCGCGTCTTCCTTCTATAATCACTGCCGGGTTATGGGATAAATCCTTTCTGTCTGCTGGCCGGTCAGTGGACTGGAGGTTCCCGATTCTGTTTTCAGAAAGAAAAGGAGCCCTGTACATGCACAGCGGCAGAAGTCCTGCAAAGGCAGACAGGGCTGCAAGACTGTCCGCTGATACTGCACCGGCTGATGCGGTCTGCATAAGAAGAAGAACACGGAATATTCCAACAGGCATTCTGGCTATAAAAGCATAAAGAAATGCTGACAGGGAAAGCATTGAAACAAGAACAAGCATTCCGGCAGATAGTGTGTCAACCCGCATGGAAAAATCCAGTACCCCACCGAGCCACGGGAAAATTATATGTGGTCTGGTAAAAGCGGCGGAACATGCCAGTACAGATGAAATGACAGCAGCAGAGAATGATAGTATGCGGCAGAAAAAAGGTTTTTTTTCAAAAAACAGGGTAACAGAAAGAACCGTAACTGGCAGAATTATGGAAAGAATAAGATTCATTGTAAATTTACCCCCTGTACTGCGGCGGTTACAGCCGCATATGCTGATGGATAATAGATAAGGATTCCTGCAGTCAGCAGGATTATTCCGGCCGTAAGAGATGTTCTTATGCAGATAAGATCCGTAAGTCCGTTGTTTACGGGCGCCGGATTCTGATTTTTCATGCTGTGATAAAAATCAAGCAGCACAAAAATGAAAAGAATGGAAAAAATTATATTGAATGCAAACAGCCACGGGCTTCCGTTCTGAGCCAGGCCGCTGAAAATCATCAGACGGCTGAAAAAAACAGGCATAGGAGGTAATCCGGCCAGTGTAAAGGCAGAAAGTACAAAAGCGGTATTCCACTCTTTTATGTTTTCTTTATCGGCGCACGGCAGAAGAAGCAGGGAAAGAACACAGAGCATTGAGGCTGCTAAGGCTATAAGTGTACCGGCAAATCCGATATTTGTCGCTGAAGAAAAACCTGGTATTATCATAAGTGCAGAAGCAGGTACTATCAGGGCTTTTTTTCTGTTTAAATCTTTTTCAGAAAAGAATGACCATATCAATGCTGATAGTACTGAATATGAGAACAGGTTGATTACAAGACGGAGATTTTCAGGATAGGCCAGGCAGGCGCAGAACAGATGAAGGAAAACAGACAGCCCACAGAAAAGCATAACAGAAGCCGGCAACAGAAAATCAGAACGGCCGGAATCTTTTTCCCCGGCAGCAAATCTGAAAAAACGTGGAAACAGCACTACAGGCATGAAGAAAGCAGGAAGCAGCAGAAGTCCCTGAACTGGCGAAACAGATTCTCCTGAAAGGTTATTCAAAAGGAAAGTTCCCTGCTGCAGATAAATCAGTATTATTCCAATGAGCATACAGAGGGTTCCTGTGGACAGACGCACAAGCATGGCGTCAGCCGCTGCATTATCCTCATGATTGCGGGAACGGCCTGTTATAATCCATAGAAATATAATTGCGGACTGCCAGAATATATAAGTCCACAACAGGCTTCCGCTGAATACCGTAAGAATCATAGAAACCGAGAAAAATATATATGAAATATTCAGTTTCATAAATTTTCTCACTACGTCTTTGCCCGTACCTGTGAAAGAAAGAGCAGTTCTGAATACGGAGATTATGCATCCGGCTGCTACAATAACTGCTGAGAATACGGTAAGAGGGTCTGCCGACAGTGATATATCGAAACCGGGAGGAAAAGACAGCAGGATTTCAAAAGGTCTTGATGCCCGGCATACCGGAAGTATCAGGGATACGCAGCATATGAAAACGCAAAGCAGCAGTGACAGCGGATAGAATCTGCGGAAGTTTCCGGAGGACAGCCTGAATACTGCAGGCATGGTCAATGCTCCGGAGAGCGGGGCAAGAACAGCGAATACAAGTAAAAAATAGGGCATAATCTTAATACATTATATATAAATAACGGTTTTTACTCTTTGTCTGTATGGTTATGGCGTAATCTCATCATATGTATATTTTTTCTGTCACGACAGAGTTTTTTTACCATAGGTGACATAAGCAGTATAAGAACCGCTGATATAACGAGAAAAACACCAGCGCATGAGACAACGGTTATTCTTTCATTGAAGGCGAAATATCCTGCTGTCAGGGCTGTTACCGGTT
>CACZRG010000193.1 GCA_902783485.1 uncultured Elusimicrobium sp. | reverse complement strand
GTGCGCATACAAGTGACTGTGCCGGGAACTGATCCGGTTTTATATGAGGAAGGTATTTTTTTGCGTCAATATATACACCATGTCCTCCGGGGGGATTGATTATCGGCACTCCCATTTTAAGCAGTGCCTTTCCAAGATATTCAGTGGAAACTATGCGGTAATTAAGATAATTCTCGTCAAGAACTTCCTGAAGTCCTACAGCCATTGCGTCAAGATCGCGGCCGGCTAAACCACCATAGGTATTGAAACCTTCCATGAGAATAAGCAGCTGACGGCAGCGTGCTGACAGGTCCCTGTCATTCATCGCGAGCCATCCGCCTATGTTTACTATCGCATCTTTCTTTGAACTCTGCCATGCTCCATCTGCAAGACGGTACATCTCCTGTGCTATTTCGCGCACCGGAGTATTTTCATATCCTTTTTCGCGCAGTTTTATGAAATATGCGTTTTCCGCAAAACGGGCTGTATCAAGGAACAGTTTTATTCCGTACCTGCTGCATAGTGCGCGCACTTCCCTGAGGTTCTGCATGGAAACCGGCTGCCCGCCTAAAGAGTTGTTGGTTACGGTCATTACGCAGAGCGGAATGTTCTCTGCGCCTTTTTCCCTGATGAATTTTTCCATGGCTGCAACATCTGCATTGCCTTTGAACGGAGCCGGGGTGCCCCAGTCAAGAGCGCCTTCAGCAGGGAAATCAACGGCCTGTGCGCCGGTGTATTCTACATTTGCACGTGTTGTATCGAAATGTGAGTTGGAAATAATATAAATACCCTTGCCGCCAATGGTCTGGAACAGTATTTTTTCAGCGGCGCGGCCCTGATGGACCGGGATTATCTCGCTGAATCCGGTCAGATCTTTCACAACTTTTTCAAAACGGTAATAACTTTTTGCACCAGCATATGACTCATCGCCGTTCATAAGGGCAGCCCATTGCGACGCACTCATGGCACCTGTGCCGGAGTCAGTGAGAAAATCTATTGTCACTTTTTCTGCAGGAATGCTGAAAGGGTTGTAATATGCTTTTCTGAGAGCATCTTCGCGCTCTGCGCGCGTTGTCATTCCTATAGGCTCAACGGCTTTGATTTTGAACGGCTCAATGATTGTCTTTGGTTTCCACTCCATTTGCTGTTTCTCCTTTTCTTATATCTTTTCCGTTTTTTATGTTCGTTTTATACTGTTCCGGCAGTTCCGTCTGTAGCATAAACTGCCGTAATAATATTCTAACTTATAATCCGCTCTGTTATAACTGCTTCTGGTACCTGACACTTCCTGTTTATCTTACGAATATAAGCAGAAGAATAAAATAAATAAGCATAAGCACAGCCCCGAAAGGCGCTCCGAAACGTGCCCACTCCTTGGCTTTTATATTAAGTTTCGATGCACTTATGATATTAGGTATATTGCCTGGTATAAGCATTCCTCCGGAAAGTACAAGGCCCAGGACTATATATTTTATCTGCACATCTGTCATCTGTGGTGAAACTTCTGCTGCCACCAGTGTGGCATTATCAAGTATTGCTGATATCGAATTTACCCAGTAAAGCACGGAAGAAGGCAGGGTAAGCAGATATTTTTCCGCCATAGGTGTAAGTCCTTTGCCCAGAAAAGTGAGTGCCATTACGAAAAGATAAACCTTGCCTGCACGTACAAGAATATCTTTCGGGCCTTCAGCCTCTGTCTCTTCAAGAGAGTCAGTATCTAATTTAGCGCTTCCGGCCTGCCAGGCTGCCAGACCGGAACAGGCTATAACTCCAGGTATTATCCATAAACCCATCATTCTCAGTACATAGAAGAAATCGGCGTTGTGCGGAGGCTCCTTCAGTTTGGAAACCAGAATAGTGGAAAGCGGTTCACCTATTGGCGTGAGCGCTGCTCCGAGGCCTATGGCGAAGCAGGCGAGAATTGCAAGCCGTATTTCTGATTTTCTCTCGAAGCTGAGCTGTGTCATTACCTCTGAAAGAATAAGCGCCGCTACTATTGCCGTGGTAAGACTGGACGCCATTCCAAGGATAAAAACTATGGCAAAGAACATTCCTCCGCGGCCTAAAGTGTTCTGAAGGAAATCAAGGCCTTTTTTTACCCATTTGCGTGTGAAATAAAACAGTATGCCAACTCCTGCTACAGTGGCCGTTATCGGCAGTGGCTCCAGAAGAGCGTCCTTTACAAGATGTGCGCTCCAGGCGTGGGATATTGTCGCTGCGCCGAGTCCCATTACGAAAAGAAAAGCCTCAAGGTTTTCCTCCACCTTTTTCCACATGAACGGAAGAAAGAGCGTAAGAAGGACTATGCAGAGAAGAAGAACTGTCTGCACTGCTGATAAATCTGACATAATGTTTCAAAAGCCTCTCATTTGCTAAAATAAATATAATAATATTTTATTAAAAAACAAAGCGTTTTATAAAGAGAAAAAGGGCACTACGGCCCGTAAATTCAGTAGAACGGAGATTTGAATATGTCTGAAATATCTTACACAGCGGTGGTGCCGGTGGCCGGCACTGGTACGCGTCTGCGTCCGCATACATACACATATCCAAAGGTTATGCTTACCGTTGGGGACAAGCCCATAATAGGGCATATAATAGACAGGCTTTCCGCAGCCGGAATAAAGAAAATAGTTCTTGTTACAGGATACCTTGGCAGCAAAATACGCACATATGTTAATAAAAATTACGCGGATCTTAATATAACATACGTGGAACAGACTGAACAGAAAGGTCTTGGCCATGCCATATGGCTTACCAGGTCCAATGTTACAGGCCCTATGCTCGTAATGCTGGGCGATACTATAATAGACGCCGACCTGAGCAGGTTTACCGGTTCACAGGATGACTGTATAGCAGTCAAGGAAGTAGCAGACCCACGCCGCTTTGGAGTAGTCGAGACAAAAGACGGATATATATCAGCCATGGTTGAAAAGCCGGAGCATCCCAAGACCAATCTTGCCATTGTGGGAATTTATTCCTTCAGAAAATCGGAATCTCTTTATGCGGCACTTCAGAGCATAGTTGATTCCGGTACTACAACAAAAGGGGAAATACAGTTCACTGATGCAATGGCGCTTATGGTAAAGAACGGACATAAAATTAAACCTGTTGCCATAGACGGCTGGTATGACTGCGGAAAGGCAGAGACTCTGCTGCAGACAAACCGTTTTATACTGAGCCTGAAGAAATTTGCCCCGGAACGCAAAGGATGCCTTATTGTCCCTCCCGTTTATATAGCCGATACTGCGGAGGTGGAAAATTCCATCATAGGCCCCAATGTGTCAGTTGGCAGTGGTGCGAAAATAAGCGGTACAATAATATCCGATTCCATAATAAATGATCATGCCGTAATAAAGGATATGAATCTCGATGGTACCCTTATAGGCCCCGGTGCCGTTGTTAAAGGCTTCCGCAACAGGCTTAATGTGGGGGAGAACTCTGAAATAGCATTGTAGTTCAGAGACTTTTGAAAATAAAAAGCCCCGGCCTTGTATTACTTAAACGGCTGGGGCTTTTCTTTTGTCCGGCAGTTTTTTATTTGTCCGTTTAATGCAGTATCAGTGTGTCAGTATATGTTATCAGCAGCAGCACTGCGGTAATTATAAGCAGGAATGGCAGCGTTGCCCTGTACAGCTGTGGCAGTGGTTTGTTGAAACGGGAACTTGCCATAAAAAGATTAAGCCCTAAAGGCGGCAGCATATATCCTATCTCAAGATTCACGAGAAAAATAACTCCCAGGTGTATCGGGTCTATACCATACTGTGATGCCACCGGAACTATTATCGGCACGACAATAAGAATGGCAGAGAATATCTCTATCATGTTTATGACAAGCAGGAAACAGTTAAGCAGCAGCAGGAATATGAATCTGCTTGAAACAAATGAGTGGAGCCAGTCGAATATGGCGGCTGGTATTTCCGCATCTATAAGATAATTTGTAAAACCGAGCGCTGTTCCCATAACCATGAATATGGCGCCGACAAGCAGCATGCTTTTCACGGCCACGCGCGGAATATCGCGGAACAGGTTCAGATCCCTGTATATGAATGTCTCTGTAACAAGTACATAGAAAGCCATCACCGAGGCTGCCTCACTTGCCGTAAACCAGCCGTTGTATATTCCGCCTATTATTATAAAAGGCAGCGGCAGTTCCCATGCTGCGTTTTTAATGGATTTTCTTAGTCTTTCCCATGAGAATGGAATATTGCGTACAGCCGCCTTCCTCGCTGTGATAAATGCGTAGATGGAAAGCAGTACAAGCAGTATTATACCGGGAAGCATTGCGGCCTTGAACAGCCCGTCCAGGCTTATTTTGGCTATGAGTGCATAAAGTATTATGGGCAGTGAGGGCGGGAACAGAAGTCCGAGACTTCCGGATGTTGTGATAAGTCCCAGATTGAACTGTTCCGGGTATCCCTGTTTTGAAAGCATGGGATAAAGCAGTCCTCCGAGGGCTATTATGGTAACACCACTCGCTCCGGTGAAAGCGGTAAAAAGCGCAGTTACGAAAAGTGCCACAACGGCAAGTCCGCCTGGCATAAAGCCGAAAAGTGCCTCAGCTACCTCAAGCATTCGCTGCGGGGCCCTGCTTTCTGCAAGAATATATCCGGCGAATGTAAAAAGAGGTATGGCAATAAGTGCCGGCAGCGAGGCAAGCCGCAGCATTTCAACAATGACTGCCGATGAATCTATGCCGGCTCCGTGGAAAAGCATTATGGAGCCGGCGCCAATAAGGGTGAACACAGGCGCGCCTACAAGCGCAAGAGCGATTATAAGAACTACAATAAGAAATGCTGTCATTCCGCCTCCTCCTTTCTGTTTTCATTTACAGTCATTATTTCACCTTCAGCACAGCCGGCTGCTGCCATGCTGTTTTCTTCTGCCGGGTCTTCAGGTCTGAAAATTCCAAGCAGACAGTGAAATATTACAAGTGCAAATGTTACAGGAATTATGAATTCGGCAAAACAGCCTTTCACCGCAAAATGGTTTATATAAAAAGCCACGGCTCCGGAAGAGGCCTCGTCAGCTATGAATCTGCACGCGGCGTAAAAAAGGAAACCGGCGGCGGCAGATGTGCACAGAGCCACGAATATTTCCAGATGACGACGCATTTTCACAGGCGCGAAGCGGCTGCATAAATCCAGTGCGAAATGCTTTGAGTATCTCGCGGCGAGCGCGGCTCCCGTGAAACCGGCCCATAGAACGCAGTGCCGCAGAAGCGGGTCCAGCCAGACTATGCCGGAATGAAAGATAATCCGGAGCAGAACCTGCATAAAAGAAAGCAGAACCATGGCAGCTATGAGAAAAACAACAATGCCTTTTTCCGCTTTGACTATATAATCTTCAATCCTGAAAAGCGTTTTCATAGATATAATTATCTAAAATACCTTAATTACAAGGCAAATCATTGGTTATACACAAATTACCTCCATATCAGGACAGACAGCTGAATACAGGACTTTGGTCCTTGCGGTCTGACCTGCTTAAAGTTAAAATATAGTTATGTATAAGAAAATTGCTTTTTTCCTTGTGGCGCTTATGATTCCTGCTTCTTCTTTTGCAGGTACCAGAGCTATTTACGGCAATGATGACCGTGTGGAATTTTATCAGACAACACCTGCCAGGAAGATTCTCGCGGATTCCGTGGTTTCATTCTGGCATAATGAACAGGTGGAAAACAAAGGAGCCATGAGCGAGCTTTCCGTAAGCATATTCGGGAAGGCATACAATCTTTGTGAGGGGCAGAGATATGAAAAACAGTATATGGGTGCTTTCTGTTCAGGCAGCCTTATTGGTGAGGATCTTGTGCTTACCGCCGCTCACTGCGTAAAAAATGAGGACGCGTGCAGGGATACCAGACTGGTATTCGGTTTCAGGGTTTCTGCGGAAGGACAGCCGGGAACATATGACATACCTTCTTCCGAAGTATACTCATGTTCAAAGATTGAAGCTAAGTTTTATCATAAAACTGATACTGTTACAGGCAAACCGGGCCAGAATGCCGGTTCCGACTACGCGGTTATACGCCTTGACCGCAAGGTAAAAAATCATAAACCTCTTGCCATAAATTATGGCGCGCAGATGAAGCCCGGTGAGGAAGTATTTGTCATAGGATACCCGGTCGGTATTCCTCTCAAGGTAGCAGATGGCGCAAGAATAAGAAGCAATGATATGCCGGCGTATTATTCAACAGATCTTGATACATTCGGAGGCAATTCCGGTTCACCTGTATTCAACGCGAAAACAAATCTCATAGAGGGAGTTCTTGTCCGTGGCGGAACGGATTTCGTACGTACTCCGGAAGGCTGCCGCGTTTACTCCGTTACAGGCCAGGATGAAGGCCGTGGTGAAGACGTAACCAAAATATCTGAAGTCGTGCCATCACTGCGTGCGCTGTCTGGTGTAAATACGGCAGGCAGTAAAAATGACAGTATGGTTCTGGTACCGTTTGCCCCAGTTGAATTCGTAATTCCTGGCGGCGCAGAAACAGATGAAACAGGTTATGCCGGTAAGAATGGAAAACTGTTGGAAAAGATAAAGGATTTTTCTGATTACAGGCATTGACCGTATTTCCATTAAAATGCGCGCGGAGCTCGTAAATTATATTGAGCATAATATTATTCCGCTTTATGACAGTTTTGACGGTGCTCATAACCGCATTCATGTGAAAGCGGTTATTTCCTCGTGCCTGAAAATGGCGGAATCATATACTGAAAGCGGTACATATTCCGGCACAGGGACCGTAAATGGCTGGCATCCTTTTACTGAAATGGACCGTTGTATTCTTTACACCGCAGCGGCATATCACGACACAGGTCTTACGGAAGGGCGGAAACAGCACCACCTTGTTTCCGGCAGAATAATACGTTCCGATGTTAATCTGAAAAAGTGGTTTACCATAGAACAGATAGAAATTATTGCGCAGGCAGCGGAGGACCACCGCGCCTCCACCGTACAGCCGCCCCGCTCAATATATGGCAGAATCATCGCCGAGGCAGACCGGAATATTAATACGGAAGATGTGATAAAACGGTGTGTGCGGTATGAAATAGCACATAACCCGGCTGTTTCAAAAGTTGTCTGTATTGATAATGTAATAAAACATCTTCATGAAAAATACGGCAGAAATGGTTATATTAAACTCTGGATTCCCGGCTCTGAAAACGAAAAAGAGCTTGAACGCCTGCGCTGCCTTCTGGATTCCAGTGAGAAAACCCTTAAAACCGTAAGTACTATATACGATGAGATATCTGATAACAGCCAGGCGGAAAAACGGCAGGAAGTGCGCGTATAATAACCAGAATGGTTTTGTAAAATTTAGAAGTCAGTGGTGTATAAAATTGTATAAGTTCTGCCGTGAGTATATGCACTGCATCTGCAGGATTGTCTGCATTTATATCTGTGGCAGACAGTGTTTCCCGGAGTTGATTTATGAAAATTATCAAAAAACTGTTTACTGTACTGTTTGTACTGATATGTGGATCTGGTATGGCGGTGGCCAATGATACCGCAGGCCAGCTGCTTCCAACCGGAGAGATACGCTTCGAAAAGCAGGCAGGAATTATCCTTAAACACGAGGCTCTGCTGCTTTCGGATACGGTAACGGTTGACTATCTGTTTGAAAATACTACAGACAAGCCTGTTGAGACAAAGGTGTTTTTTCCTGTGCCGTCCGTAGGTCCATTGTCTGCCTACTATGAGATTCCGCACGATTTTAAATTCCGCGTATGGGTTGATGGCGTGGAAATTCCGGCTTCTCTTAGCCGCCGTATTACATTGAACGGAACGGATGTAACAAAATATTTCAATATGATAGGCGTGGATTCATACACAAAATCTGTCGTTATGGATATGGGCGGAAACGGTTTGAAGATGGAACAGATAGCGGAACCGCTTCGCACACTGCCGGAAGCGGAACAGAAAATGCTTGAAGAAACCGGCATGATCGCCAGGGGATGTATGGCTGATTCGGAAAGTGAATGTCCCAATAATCCGGATCTTTATCATCTGGCATACACTGACTACATACAGGAAGTCATGTATTACTGGACGCAGGTTTTTCCTCCGCATAAAACGCTTCATGTGCGGCATGAGTACAAACCGTCTTTCCTTGAAAATTCCGTCGGTGCTCCACATCATAACGTTCAGGAGGCAACGGGCTGGACTTATGAAAATCCTGACGGTTTCTGGAAGGACGCATCCTATATAATCACTACCGCAAATAACTGGAAAACTCCCATAGGCCGCTTTGATATGCTGGTTCTTGGTGAAAAAAGGGCGGCTGTCTCTTCTTATAAAAACGATGAGGTTTCGGACACACGCATATCAAAGAATAATTATCTTATTGAAATGCGCATGGATTTCGTACCGTCTGGCGAAATTCTGTTTGAGCTTGAATATGCCTTAAAAAACACTGGTGCAGCAGGCACAGGAAATACCGTAGAGAACAGCCGTCGGGCAGATAAAGGTTCTGAAAATACAGTTTTGCCAAGGCTTTTCAGTGTGGACGGGCCGGCTGTTGTGCGTGATGCCCCTGAAGGCCGGAAAATTTCCTCAATGAAAAACGGCAGTTATGTGTGGGCATATCCTTCAGATAATAAAGACTGGTTTGCAGTTCTTCTGGATGAAAGTAAAAAAGCATACACGCACAGGAATAATCTTATACCTTTCGGTATAAAATCAGGTTCCGGCAGGGCAGAAAATATCCCAGACAAAAAGGATAAGCCAAATAAAAAATAATCCGTTAAAACAAAAATATACACCCAATTTTATAGAATGTACTTATGAAAACATCATCCCTTGTAAAGAATTATTCATTCACTGTTATTTCTGCTGTATTTGCGTCCGCAGCAGCGTTTGGTTTTTGCGGCTGTTCCGGAACCGGTACGGAATCTGCAGATGATACATCGGAAAAAGCACAGACCGTACAGGAAACAAAAGGTAAAAAAACAATTATAGTGTATTATTCCTATTCAGGTAATACCCGCGCCGTGGCAAAGCAGATAGCGGGGAAAATTGGTAACAGTTCCAAAGTGGATATGTTTGAAATAGAGACTGAAAAGGAATATCCGTCTGAATACGGTGTTTTAGTGAAACAGGCCCAGAAGGAAATAAAAGCAGGATATCTGCCTGAACTGAAAAAACTGCCTGAAAATTTCTCTGATTATGATATTGTTTTTATTGGTTCACCAAACTGGTGGGGTACAATAACGCCTGCCGTAAGTTCATTTATTCATAAGGAAGATTTCAGCGGCAAGACAGTTATTCCTTTCTTTACTCACGGTAGCGGCGGAATGCAGAATATGGCAAAAGATACTGCCGCACAGCTTGAGGGTAGTGGCGCAGCTGTTCTCAAAGCGGCAGCCTTCCGCGGAGACCCTAAAGGCGCACCGGAAAAAGCTCTTGATGCCTGGCTTGAGAAAACAGGCTTCAGTATAAAATAACTCCTTAGATAAAAATAAATCCGGCATAATCAGTATATTACTGTATCCCCGGAATACTATACACATAAGATAAACAGGCTTGTGGCCCTGGGCTTACCCCGCAGACTTATTCCGGCCTGTTTATCCTTTAGTACAAAGAAGCCTGTAGTCTTAAAAATTATGGAAAAAACTAACACATCAAACAATTTTACATGGATTCCGTTTTACAGGGAGTTTGCTAAGAAACTTCTTGAATATCGCAGCAACCGCACAAAGCTGATAGAAAAGATCAAAGATATTTTTTCCAAAATGGATTCCCTGGAAATCCCCAAATTGGAGAAAGATAACATAATAATTGATATTGACCCTTTTACTGTTTTCGGATTATTTAACAAAAACATTACATACGAAAACAGAAGAAAAATATTATCTCTCATAAAAGACAGTTTCAATATAAATGCAGAAATTCCAAACGATTTTAATGCTATTCCTGTATTGAACAGTCTAAAATCAACTTTTTATTATTTTCAGGGAGAGCGTGAAGATCAGGATATAGATAATTTGTGGGATATGTTTCAAATTGCCCTTGAATATGAGCAAAACAAATATATTGAAAATGATTTTATAGAAAAATTCAATACTGTAATAAAACAAAAAGGGGTAAAATGGAACATAACTATGGGATTGTTCTGGATTTCTCCATATACGTATATAAATCTGGATG
>CACZRG010000192.1 GCA_902783485.1 uncultured Elusimicrobium sp. | reverse complement strand
TCCGGCGGGTTTAATCTGCATTTCGCATGGACCTCCGGCATGATAGCGGCCAGAGCTGCCTGTGCCGGGTAATAACATTGTTGGTTAAGGCTGTATTTGTTAATTAAGCCGCCTTAATTAATATGCGTGTATACATAATAAAAAAGCCCCGGAAACGGGGCTTTTTTATTATGCACTTATGACATTTTATTGTCTGTGCATAAGGAATGTGATTTTTTATAAAACAGCAGCGGCGGCTTTGTTTTTCTCCGGTGTTATATCCGGAACAAAACTCTTTTCCATAATGTTTTCATCAGCAGTACCGGCTCCATCTGCTTTTATATCTTTTTCCAATGTGGATACAGGATTACCTGTTGTGGGTTCTTCATTTTTCAGCGGATCTCCGGAAAATTCATCTTCCCCTTTTTCATTATCGCTGCTGTTTTTTTCATTCAGACTGTAAATAATAGGCAGTTTTTCCATAGGCAGGGAAAGTCTGCGCGCATAATAACCGCGGCCATTTTCCGCATCCGATACATAAAGGCTTATTATAAGTTCGCCTTCATCTTCTTTATAAGTTCCGCTGATTATGAAATTACCTGAATTTTTCAGAAGAGTGTTCTGCTGTGTTGTATCCACTGATACAGGTACGGCTGTGCCGGATTTCTCTGAAATATTCTCTGCAGCAGCTGGCCCTTCCGTGTCCCTTTTTACAGCTGCTGTTTCTTTCTGTGTTTTTACTGCATTTGTTTCCTTGTCTGTAGCAGTTTTATCAGGACTGTTTCTGGTTCCGCTGAATTTGAAATTGCTGTACGCAGTTACACGTCCGGGCAGACACTGTGCGAGAGAATTTCTCATTTCAGAGGCAATAAGACCTGAAAGTTCCTTGTTGTCCGAATATCCGTTTACAAAAGAGGAAACGGTAAATACAGCCGGTGCTTTTAGAAATTCGCTGGCCGCAATTTCTTTTGCCGCTGAATCAAATATTGCCTCAAAGCCTCCGGCATGTTTTAATGAAGGCAATCTGAAATTTCTGCCAGACGGACTGGTTATATAAACAACAATGGCCGCCACTATGAACATTCCTGTTATCCATAAGAATTTTTTCATCGCATTGCCCTCCTTTACTCGACAGCTTCCGGCAGCACGGTTTTCGGAAGATCTGTTCTCTTTATACTGATTCTTTCTGAAAACAGAATTATACCGTCGCAGGTTCTGATAACATTGATGTTTATTACAGCATATTCGCTGTCAAAATAGTAATTGCCGCTTATAAGATAATTCGCTTCGGCTTTTTTCGAGAATCTTTTAAGGTTTTCAAGATCCCTGAAAACATCTCTGCGCGTGGCTGATAATTCATTAAAAATCAGGTCAGTATTGTTTTTTATAAGCAGACGGCCTGGCATTTCCCGTATAAGGGCAATGCTTAATTCGTCTTCTATGGCGTAGCTTAGGTTAAGTCTCTGCGCAGTAGTTGTTTCGCAGAAATCCATAAAAGCAAATTTCGCATCTGCCGGAATATCCTCACTGTGAGCTATTCTTCTGCTTACTCTGGACAATTCGTCTTCAAGCGCGCTGTTTTTCTTTGCAGAAACTGAAACCGCCGGCATCATTGCCAGCACTGACAGCGCTGAAATCAACAATATCTTTTTTATATCCATAGATTCTGGTTTTACTAACCTCCTTGTGTCAGGAATATAGAATAATTATACAAATAAAAACATTCATGTTTTAATTTTGTTAAAATTATATACAGGAGCATTGCCATGGCAGAAATAAATGTACAGAAGGATAACGGTAACAATATAGGCGCGGAATATCATGCGGGCCTGAACTTAAACAGGGTCTCGTTAAGGAAAGCATCTCCCTGGCGGCGCGTACTGGCTTACCTGATTGATATAAACATTTCAAACGGTGCTGCCACTTTGATGCTGTGGGTTTCGGTATTGCTGGCGCAGAAAATGTCTGCTGGTCTTCATGTTCAGAGAATAATCTTTTCCGCTGGGCTTTTTGTTTATTTTGTAATAGGAAACTGGCTTTATTCGGCAAAATTCGAGGCCTCGCGTTTTCAGGCTACTCCAGGGAAAATTTTTCTGTCCTGCCGGGTAACAGATGAAAACGGGGGGAAACTCTCATTCTCTCTGGCTACAAAGCGCTTTTTTCTGAAAGTTGTTTCATTTTTAACGCTGGGCATAGCTTTTCTGCCGGCATTTTTCGGAAATGCTCCCCTGCAGGATATGTTTTCCGGCACGCAGGTTGTAGAAAAATAAAATCACTGAAGATTCAGTGTGTCATTCTGAAAACATACACGTCATGAACAGCCTTAAATGGCATGAATTGTGACAGAAAACTGCCGCATATTCATATGGTGGCAGAATAATATACGTAGTAATGACGTGTTTCTGAATGTTCAATGGGAAATAATGAAAGATTTTTTTGAAAACATAAGAACAAAATGGAATATTGCCGTTTCACCTGTCTTCGCCAGGGAAGTACGTGCTTTTGCCGGGCTTGAAGTATTCTGTGTGTCTGTCAGTGTTTTGACGCTGTTGTGGCTGGCGGTGTCCGTAATCATGTCATTCGCCGGCTGCGGGCAGGGAAATGCTGCACAGTCTTTTCTTGGTGTACTGCTTTCCGCGGCTGTAGGTTATCTTACCAATTATCTGGCCATAGAAATGCTTTTCAAGCCTTATGAAGAAGATAAAAAACATCTGTTTTCAATACTTACCCTTGGCTACTGGCGGCAGGGACTTATACCTAAAAACAAGCATAAAATAGGAGTGAAAACCGGAGAAGTTGTCGGCGGACGGCTTCTGAATGCGGAAAAAATAGCTGATGAATTATGCAGCATGGCAGGCGGATTTCTTAAGAAAAAAGATATTATTTCAAAATTCAGGGAATATCTGCGCGACGCGCTTGTGAAACATGAAAAGCAGATGGTGGAATACCTTGCCCCACGTATTGAAAAGGAGATTTCAGGTGTGTCACGAAGTATTCTTACACCTGAAAAAATACAGGATTTTGTAATTGAAAATGTAATGCCGTTTATAACGAAAGATTCCACACGTGAGACAATAGCCGGTTATGTGGCAGGTTCACTGAAGGAACGTGTGCCGGGTCTTGTGGAAATGATAAGGGAAGAACTGAAAATAAAGGCGGCAGAGTACATCAGAACCAACTGGCCTATAGTTTCAGGTGCTGCTGATGCCGTGGCAGCAGGTCTTGTCATATTTGTGGACTGGGATTATGTCCGCAGCGTAATAAAAGAAAAGGTTTCCGGCGGGGAATTCTGCAGCATGGTAAAGGAAGAGATTTCGAAACTTGGTGAGAATCTTACATTATGGCTTGCCTCACCCTTGGGCAGGGCCAGAATGGAGGAATTCACTGCGGATATGCACTGTGCCATAGAAAAATACCTGCATGAAAATCTTGCGGATATGCTTTTCCGCCTCGCGGATGGCCTTGCTGTCTCTGAAGAACTATGGCACTGGCTGGAAACTGAAATGCTTCCTTCGGTGAGGGAAAGAATAGAAGAATTCATAAGATGTGAAGGCAAGGATATTATTCTTGAAAAACTTGATCTCGAAAACAGGATTTCAAAGGAAATAGACAGTCTGAAGATGGACGAATTTCATAAAGTGATAAACGATGTGGCGGCTGAAAATCTTGGTGCCATACAGGTTATCGGCTGGATTCTCGGACTTGTCATAGGTCTTGTACAGCTTATTTTGTAATCAGGTCATAAAGTAGTAGAATTTATATACAGATTTTATTATAAAAGAGGTTTTATTATGGAAATTTCTCCCTTGCAGAAAGCCCGCCTTCAGTACAATCCCAAGCTGCCGCCAGCGCTTAAAAACGGTGTGCTTTCATTGAAACATGTTCTTGGCGGAAAAACAGAATCTGTAGCCGACCAGGAACAGATAAGCAGAATTTTTGAGCATACATATGGAAAGCCTGTTGTCACTTTTGAGGCTTCGGAAAACAGTAAAACTGCCAAAGCCATAAACGTCGGTGTTATCCTTTCCGGTGGCCAGGCTCCCGGCGGACATAATGTCATTGCCGGACTTTTTGATGCTCTTAAAGCAGCTGACGCCTCAAGCCGGCTTTACGGATTTTTAGGAGGTCCCTCCGGACTTACCGACGGCAAATATATAGAGATGACTGCTGAATTCGTGAATGCCTACCGCAATACCGGAGGCTTTGATATTATAGGTTCAGGACGTACCAAACTTGAGACAGAGGAGCAGTTCAACAAAGCATGGGACGTCTGTAAAAAGCTGAACATTTCTGCCATAGTCATAATCGGCGGTGACGATTCCAATACCAATGCGGCGCTTATGGCCGAATGGTTTGTGAAACATAATGCCGGAATTCAGGTTATAGGATGTCCGAAGACAATTGACGGCGACCTGAAAAATGAACAGATTGAAATTTCATTCGGCTTTGATACTGCAACAAAAACTTATGCTGAGCTTATCGGAAATATAGAACGCGATGCCAATTCCGCAAAGAAATACTGGCATTTCATTAAGATTATGGGCCGCAGTGCTTCTCACGTTGCTCTTGAAGCCGGACTTCAGACACAGCCTAATATCACCCTTATTTCCGAGGAAGTGGCAGCAAAGAAGATGTCACTTGCGCAGATAGTGGATTATATTGCTGATATTATCGTCCGCCGTGCGGAAAATGGGAAGAATTTCGGAATTGTCATTGTCCCGGAAGGTCTTATAGAGTTCATTCCGGAGATGAAAACGATGATTTCCGAACTTAATGATCTTACACATGAACTTGAGAAGGATGATAAATACACATCCGCTCCTCAGGCTGATAAATTTACGATAATAGAGAAAGCTCTTTCCTCTGGAAGTGCAAAGGTTTTCGAATCCCTGCCGGATGGAATAAAGGCACAGCTGCTTATGGACCGTGACCCACATGGAAATGTGCAGGTTTCCCGTATTGATACAGAAAAACTTCTTATAGCCATGCTGGAAAAGAAACTTGCCGCCATGAAGAAAGCCGGAACATACAAAGGAAAATTCTCCACACAGTCTCATTTCTTCGGATATGAAGGCCGTTGCGCTTTCCCGTCAAACTTTGATGCTGATTACTGCTATTCCCTCGGATACAATGCTTTCGCGCTTGTAAGCGGAGGATTTACAGGCTATCTGTCATCAGTGCGTAATCTTACAAAACCCGCTACCGAATGGATAGCCGGAGGCATTCCGCTTACAATGATGATGAATATCGAAAAGCGTAAAGGGGAAAACAAGCCGGTTATAAAGAAAGCTCTTGTTGAACTTGACGGACCGGTTTTTGCCCGTCTTGAGAAGAATAGGGAAGACTGGGCCATGAATGACCGCTATCTTTTCCCTGGAGCTGTTCAGTATTTCGGTCCTGCAGAAGTATGTGACCGTACTACCGTAACAATTCAGCTGGAACATCAGAAATAAAATTATACTGACTGAAGAAGAAAAAAAGCCCGGCTTAACAGACCGGGCTTTTTTATGTAAACATTTTATCTGTGCTTACAGTTGATTATTGTGTTTTTATACAGATAGTTTTATTCTATGGTAAGAATATCTGCGAAACCAGTCATCTCAAACACTTCCATAATAGTGTCATTGACATTGCGTATTGTCATACTGCCCTGTTTGTTCATTATTTTCTGGGCTGAAAGTATAATGCGCAGACCGGCAGAAGAAAGATATTCCAGTTCCTTAAAGTCGAGGATAAGGGATTTTACCCCGCCTAATGATGATTTTACCGTGTCTTCAAACTGCGCAGCTGTGGAATTATCCAGTCTGCCTTTAAGTGATATTGCAAGTTCGCTGTCTTTCTGTTCCTTTGTTATTTCCATAAATTTATTCTGCTCCTGATTATATAGTATATTTTTTAGCGGTATTCCATGTAATATTTTTTATCTGTTTTTATCTGCTTTTTGGTAAGGCTTTACAAGATTCTCCATAATAAAACTTTTCATTCCCGGTTCCATTTTATGCAGTTCTCCGAAAAACACTGCTTTCATTGCTGCATATGGAAGCATTGTCCTGTGAACTTCTGCCTGTTTTTCATCTGTGTCCGCACCGAAATAGAATTCCGCAAAATGGCGCCAGAATTCTTTCATAAGTGCTGATTTGCAGTGGAAGAGGTAATCACACAGCCTGTCGTTTGAACAATTCAGACAGAAATATGTAGCCCCTAAATCCATGAGCGGGTATCCATAGCAGAAATCTGCCATATCTATAAATACAGGCTCATTTTTTGTGAGTATTATGTTTCCAGGATGAAGGTCTCCGTGAATGCAGGTATCCGCATCTGGCATTTTTTCAATAAATTCCCACATTGGCTTTTTTTCTTCTTCAGTAAAATTTTCTGATTTTTTCAGTATTTTATAATATATGTCTTTTACTGACGGAAAAAACGATGTGTCACATTTTGTTGAGTGAAGTTTTCTGCACATATCCGTGAAAATGCGTGCGTATTCACGTACTTTTCCCGGCTCATTTGAAACTGCTCTTGCTATTGAGATCTTGTCTGTTATCCTCTCGAATGTAAGTCCGTTTTTTCCATTGCAGGAAACAATCTGGCCTGTCAGCGGGGTGTTTATTCCGCATTTTACCGTAGCCTGAACAATATTCTTTTCATGCTCTATGTTTTTTAGCGGTATAAAACCGTTGTAAAGTTTAAGCATTGAGTCATTGTCCTCGTTATTATACGTGACAGCGGTAAATCCTTCTCCTGACTGTTTCCAGCCGTTCAGTGTTATCTGCTGTGGCTTTAGTGATGTGTTAAGGAAATATGTAAGTCCGGCGCTGTTCATTTTTTTCGCCGTAACCGCTTTAAGGTTCACTATTGAGAATTTGAGACCTGTTCTGTAAGCGTTCAGTATGGCGCGCATTCCTGAGAATGTTATATCACCGGCCATATCAAAATCGAAAATATGGAAGGAGTTTTTATCAAGAGATTTAAGAAAAGGGGTAATATCCTCTCCGAAAATCTTTCCGCGGAAATAATGACGGTTTCCTTCGCTTTTTACAGAAAATTTCCTGCAGGCTTTAAGGAAAACATCGTCAACAAGATATTCAAATTCCATGTATGGCCTTGTGTCTTTGAGTTCTGAAAGAACTTCGACAAGGCGGCGGTAATGCCACTCGTGTTCATATGGGTCTTTGGTGTGAAAGCGCTCCCAGAGTCTGTCTCCGCATACATCGTAGTCAGCTGCTATGGTGCGCATATTTGAGAGTTTGTCTCCCAGTGCTACGATTTTTGTTTCACGGTCTGCTTTCAGCAGTCTGTTCATGGCCTTTTCTTTTCTGGCGTGCCAGGTTTCTTCTTCCCTGCCGGGAATTTTTTCTTCTGTTTCGGTGTCCACAAGTCTGGCCACCCTGTCTCCAAATTCCCTGCGTATGTCTTCAATAGTGGTGTCTGTGTCTTCAACAACATCATGCAGTGCTGCGGCTGCCATAAGTTCCTGATCTGAAGTAATTGAAGACACAATAGCGGCTACTTCTGCCGGGTGTACTATATATGGAATTCCCTTTCCCTTGCGTTCAATGCCCGAATGAGCTTTTACAGCGAATATTAAAGCCCTGTCAAGAATATCCGAATCTATTTTCTTTCCGGCCATTTATTTTTCCTCTTTTATTATGGCAAGCTTTTTTGCCTGCTGCAGTGTTCTTCTGGCGCGTTGTGCGTTCCGTGGCTGTTTGCCGTAAAGCTGGTCGTAAAACCATTCCAGCCCTTCAAGCCCTCTGCCCTGTTTCAGAATATGTACTATGCAGAGATTCTGTATGCCTATGTTTGAAGAGATTATATCAAGATCAGTACCGCCTATCTGATGCAGTGCAAGCTGATATGCATTTTCAACATTGTTGCGTAGGAATCTGTCCAGTTCTCCTATTGTTTTAATGCCCATGTTTACGAGAATTTCAAAGTATGGACGTATACTTACCTTTTCTATTTCGGCATTGTTTATGGAGGCTATTTTTTCATTCAGCGGGTCAAAAGGGCCAAGTTCCGTATAATTGCGGAAACTGTCCCCGTTCAGAGGAATATCTTCGAAAGAACCATTTTTAACCAGTGTGCGTATTTTCCGGCGGTATTCATCCAGATCGGTTCTTATATTCTTGAATTCCTCGTCTGCTATCTCCAGGAGTCCGGCCAGACGGGAAAGCGCGCGCAGGTATTCAACAGGTACTTCCACATTTGTTTTATAGCCGGTGTCATGGTATATGGAAGCCCAGGCATGCTGCAGTACTGTGCGCATCTGCAGTTCGAAAGGTATTTTATTCAGCTCCGGCATTTCAGGGTCCGAATATATGTTTTCCGGAATCCTGCATATATAATGTAGCGACATGTACCCAAAACGGTCATGCGAATACATCTTCCTCTTATCTACGGAATTGTCCCAGTCTATGTCGAATATCTGCTCCGCAAGCGCGGCAATCTTGTCAACCTCATTGCTATAGAAAGTTATGACTCTTATGCCTAAAAGATCTGTTATATCCGTTATAGTGCGGTATTTCATCCCTTTCAGCTCAAGTTTTCCGGATAGACTCTGGGCAGTCTTTATTCTTGACGAGATACTGCTTACAAAAAGACCATTTTTTCTTATGCTGTCGTTTATCAGTTTTAAAACAATATCTTTCAGTTTCCGGTAAACCGGCAGGCTTTCCTTGAACTGCTCAAGAAGCAGCTGTGAATGCGGATCCATTAGATTTTCTCCATAATTTCAGAAAGTAATCATATATATTATATATAAATGTGAATTAATAATCTAATGCCGGTATCTGTGTTTTCAGCTGATGTACAGTATTTAACCTTTATGGCACCGTATGAAAAATGCTATTTTAGATAAATGACATATATTTATTGTACTGTCAGACCGCAGAACTGGCAGATGTCTTTGTATTATATTGATCCATACGGTACGGCAGTGCCGGGAGAATATGTGTTTGTGCCTCTGGGAAGTTCTAATATTATTGCTCCGGGCATAGTTGAGAAAACGGAAGTTTTTGATGAAAGCATGGTTCCGTACCCTGTAAAGTTTACCAAGAATATTCTGGGACCTGCAACAGAGGAAGCGTATAAAAAAGCCGCAGTACGAGATGAAAATATCATCGGAAACGGGCCGAAACCAGCCGGATACTATGAAGAAATCGAACCATCTGACTGTATAGATGATCTTGCACGGTTCCTTAAAGATTTCAGCATAGAAATATGTGAGCGTGAAACAATGCCGGATTCTTTTCTGCAGAACAGCGTGCTTCCTGGTTCAGAAACCGTGATAACAGTTAAAAATCCGATGAAAGGTGAAAATCTGGAAATTATACTGTCGGAAGATTTTACAGTGAATTTTGCGGGCTGGAGCACATGTTTCTGTGCATACAGATATGACTATGGTCTGCTGAAAAACAAATTAAAAGCAGTTTTCGACAATGAGGAAGCAGCTCTTGCAGTATACAGCAGTACTGGCGGACAGTGGTGCGGATGTGGTATTGTTTCAAGGAAGGAGACAGAAGATTTCGGCCTTTACGGTCTTACCGGCAAGTTCCTTGGCCGCGCATATCTTGACTCTTATCTTAAGGTCCGCGGGGGGGAAGCTGTGCTTACATTCTGGAATCCGGCACTGAGCCGCAGAATGGTATTTAATGAAGAAAGCGGATGTGGCAGCCGGAAAGAATAAATAATGGTTTCCGGGAGGAACTGCTTTTTGAACTTCCGGAAGAAAAAAAAGCAGCTGGAAGCGTACTATGGAATCCATGGCACGGCTGCAGGAAATACAGTGCCGGCTGCGCAAACTGCTATGTATACCGCATTGACAGATCTCATGGCAAAGATGCCTCATTAGTAAACAAAACAAAATCCTTTTCACTTCCGCTGGAAAAAAAACGCGGTGGTCATTACAGAATTCCGTACGGAAGTTTTGTTTATACCTGTTTCAGCTCGGATTTTTTTCTTGATCTGGCAGACGAATGGCGGCCTCAGGTATGGGAGATGATGCGTCTGCGTGCTGATTTGAGATTTTTCATTATTACAAAAAGAATTTCCCGCGCCTCATCGTGTCTTCCTGTTTTCTGGCATGAAATTAAGGAACGTGTTGATATTGCCTGCACAATTGAAAATCAGAAAGAAGCTGACAGCAGGCTTGATATTTACAGGAATTTTCCTGTATGCAGGCATACCATTATATGTGAACCTCTTGTGGGACCTGTTGTTTTCTCTTCTCTTGAAGGCATAGATAAGGTGTCTGTTGGGGGGGAATCCGGGCCGGATGGCAGGCTCTGCTCTTTCAGCTGGGTGCTTTCGCTCCGCCGGCAGTGTCAGGAATCCGGAGTATCTTTTTTCTTCAAGCAGACCGGTACAAATTTTGAAAAGGAAGGGAAAGTATACCATATTCCGCGTGCGCTGCAGCAGCCACAGGCCTTAAAGGCTGGAATAAACCTTCCATAATCCACTTAAACGCAGAGTCTTATTCAGCTTCCTGAATATTTCTGCGGGGTTCTTTTGTCCCAGTTTATATCTTTTTTTCTCACCGAGGCGGGAGAGCCTGCTATAAGCGTGTTTCTTACAGTGAATTTTTTTGTTACAACCGAAGCTGCCCCTATAATACTGTCACCGGCAATCTGTGCGTTTTTTGTAAATGTTACCCTTTCTCCTATCCATGTATGCGGGCCTATAATAACAGGTGAAGAGGGATAATTCAGCAGCCTTCCCGTTTTGCAGTCCGTTACTGAATGACCGTCGCACAATATACGCATATGTTTGGCAGCAAGGCAGTCATCGCCTATTATAACAGTATTGCCGAACATGGAAAAAAGAATATCAACCGCATCACAATTACTGCCTATAACACATCTGTTTCCGTTTTCATGACAGTAAAAATCATATCTGCCACTGCAACCAGGATACAGACATATGAAATTTCCTTCACCGTTAAAGAAATCTGCTTTTATATACAGTTCCCTTCCATTGTTTTTTTCAGGCAGGTAAATGAGGATCCTGTTGTTTCTTCCTGTATTTCTGTATATTTTTACATGGATATTTCCAGGCAGTTTCCACACAGGAACAGTTTTCCCGGCCCCGTTTTTTCCTTTTTCATTATTTTCTTCCTGTACTGCTTCTCCGCGTATCAGGTCCTCATGGTTTATAATATTCACATACAGGGAGCCCTCACTTAATTTCATTTTTTCAGGCAGGATGGAGTTTGCCATTTTGTAAAAAACAAACATGAAAAATGATTTCAGATGCATATGAATTTATGCTTTTAAGCTCTACATATTACAGTTTCAGGCCCATCGTAAATATGTTTTTATTATCTTTTCTTTCATATCTGACCAGGTCCATGGATTTTTTTACTATAAAAATTCCTAACCCGCCTATTTTTCTTTCTTCAGCTGAGAGTGTTATGTCTGGATCGTCTTTTTCAAGAGGATTATACTCTATGCCGGTATCCTCGAAAATCACTTTTAACATTCCGTCCTCAATTGTTACAGTAATATCCGCATTTCCAGGTTCCTCATAGGCGTATCTGGCTATGTTGGAAAAAATCTCCTCAGCGGAGATAAGCAGTTTCATTGTCCGTGGCTGCGTAAGACCTGCAGCTTCGCTTTTCTGCTCAAGGAAAGCCGAAATATTATCCCATTCATCAATAGAGGCTTTGAAATTTCTTTTCTCGGACAGTACCGTTTTATCCTGTTCGGCAGAATTGCCTTTTTCCTGCCGGCTTCCGTCCGGTTCATTCTTCACATTTTTTGCTTCAGGAGTATTTTCCGGTGTTTGCATTTCCTGTAAATCTCCCATATAAGAAAGTTCCAGCATTGTAATATCGTCGGCCTGTGGCGCTCCCTCGGAGAATTGGTGCAGTTGTTTCCTGACGGTTTCCAGTGTCCCTGCCGAATCGGTATTGACCGGTTCACTGTTTAGTGTCTGTTTCAGGCGCTCATTGCCGAAAAATTCATTTTTCATATTCTGTGCTTCTGTAACACCATCTGTATAGATAAAGATACGGTCTCCAGGTTCCATTTTGAAAGAACCTGTTCTGTATTTAACCGTATCCATAACAGCGAGAGCGATATTTCTCAGAGGTTTTAGAAATTCATACCTGCCATTATGCTGCAGCAGTGGGGGATTATGTCCCGCATTTATATACTCTACTGTTCCGTTTTGCAGATCGATAATAGCCATGAAAATTGTAACGAACATTTCTGCTGCGTTATTTTCACATAGCACTGCATTGGCTTTGTTGAATATCTCTGCGAGCGACTGGCCGCTTAAATATGAGACCATGTTTTTAAGCATACCTTTTGACATCATCATAAACAGCGAAGCCGGAATACCTTTGCCTGAAACATCTGCTACGGATATGATATATTTATTTTCTCCAAGATAAAAACAGTCATAGAAATCTCCTCCAACTTCTTTGGCCGGGTGCATTAAGGCAGATATGGAGAAACGACGGTCATTTGGAAATGTACGTGGAAGTATTGACTTCTGTATGCGGCTGGCTGTTTCCATTTCAACGGAAAGTTTCTGCTCAAAGGCGTAAACCTGTTTTTCCCGGTCAATGTAAGTGATAAGGTTATCTTTCATTTTTCTGAAAGCCGAGGCAAGTCTGCCAATTTCGTCCTTGCCGTACAGATTAGGAAATTTCGCATTGAAATTACCTGAACCGTATTCCTGGGCCACATCAGCAAGTTTCTTAAGGCTTCTTGAAATGTCTCTGCTTAATTTTGTTACCGCAAACGATAGTATCAGCAGTGTCAGGCCGCTGGAGAGCAGCAGTTTAAGATTCAGTGTACGCATTTTGGCAAAAAAATCATGTTTTGAGAATACAAGACATACCCCCCAGTCAAGATTTGGTATGGGAGCATAAAATACCAGAACAGAATCTCCCTTCACTATGGTGGATTTTTCCATATCAACCATTCCGCTTTGTCCCTTGGCCATTTTATTGCCGATAAATTCAAGCTCTTTAAGACCGGTTTCCTTTGCAAGCTGAAATATGGTTTTATGCATTACTATTTCCGGATCCGGGTGATATATGTAAAGTCCTTTTTTTGAAAGCAGCAGGGCTTTTCCGCTGCCTTTGAATTTGATTTCCTTGAAATATTTCTGTAGACTGTTGAGATCTATTGTAAGCCCCAGAACACCGTCAATATCCGGACTTCCGTTATTTACCTTAAATGGAACTGAAAAGGTTACGAGCGTGGGCATATCAGGTTCATCATCCGCTATATATGGCTCTGTCCAGTGCTTGCTTTTTTCCTTCAGTGTCCAGTTAAGCCATTCTCTTTTATTATATATTTCACACTCAGCGCCCTGATGTGAGCTTGTCTCTCTTGTGACGTGATCGACTATATTTATTCTTGCCGGCTGGTTTCCCTTAGGCAGATAGTAAATGAACAGGTTATGGAAAAAAACTTTTTCCGGGTCTACAACACCCATAAGGTGACGTGAACTACGTTCAAGCATTTCCAGGGACTGATTCTCGGAATTTTCCATATGATACTTGATCAGTGTGGTTGTGATTTCTGTGCGTTTTACCGCATCATCCATTCTGTCCCTAATATCCTCAACCGTTTCCGCAGCTTCAGAAAATATCTGCGATTGCAGCAGTGGAACAATGTGGCTGAACATTGAGAATGAGATTACAAGAAAAGCCGTAAGCAGCAGGGAAATCAATATAATGTTAAGGCGTAAGGCAAAAGGAAGATCGAAAAGCCAGTGTCTGAATTTCTGTCCAAGTTTTTCCATAATGATAACTTTTATGGTATCAAAAAAAAAACTTTTTTCATAATTATGTAATTTTCTGATATTTATTTTGTAAAATTTAAACAGTAACAGAGTTAATACGTAAAATCAGTCAGACAGGAGGAAAAATGTTTTTTTACATAGTTCTTGCAGTCGCCGTGGTATTCGCATTCATGGCGGTAAAAACCGTGCCTCAGGGCATGGAGTATACGGTTGAGCGTTTCGGCAAATTTACGCGTACGCTGAAACCCGGACTTAATATTATTATGCCCGTGGTTGACGGTATAGGAAGTACCGTAAATATGATGGAGCAGGTACTGGATATTCCCAGGCAGGATGTCATTACCAAGGATAATGCCATGCTTTCCGTTGACGGAGTTGTGTTCTATCAGGTTATGAATGCAGCCAAGGCCGTTTATGAGGTAAGAAATCTTCATGTGGCTATTTCAAACCTTGTTATGACAAACATACGTACAGTCATGGGCTCCATGGAAATGGACGAACTGCTTAGTCAGCGTGATGTGATTAACCGCAAGCTGCTTGATGTCGTTGACAAGGCGACAGACCCTTGGGGTGTAAAAGTAACCCGTATAGAAATACGTGACATAACTCCGCCGCGTGATCTTGTTGAATCCATGGCCCGCCAGATGAAAGCGGAAAGAGACAAACGTGCACAGATACTCGAGGCCGAAGGTCTCCGTCAGTCGCAGATTCTTAAAGCCGAAGGTGAAAAACAGGCTGTTGTTCTTGCGGCTGAAGCACAGCGGGAAGCCGCATTCCGCGCCGCAGAGGCCCGTGAAAGACAGGCTGAAGCTGAAGCCAAGGCCACACAGGTTGTGTCCGATGCCATAGCAAAAGGCAATATCAATGCCGTTAACTATTTCGTGGCCCAGAAATATGTAGAGGCAATACGCGAGATAGGTGCTTCAAAAAATTCCAAGACAATAATGCTTCCTGTTGAAGCCACCAGCATACTCGGTTCCATAGCCGGAATAGGAGAGATTGCTAAAGAGGCTTTTAAAAATAACAGCGGTAAAGAGAAAAAGGACTGACGGCGATGCCTGAAATAGCGGTAAACTACTGGTTCTGGCTTTCTCTGGGCCTGCTTCTCATAGTGATTGAAATGGTGGTTCCGGGAGTGTTTTTCCTGTGGTTTGGCATAGGTGCTTTCGCTACCGGAATAATAGCCCTGATATGCGGCGGGCTTGCCATAAAATATCTCACCGCAATTTTTGCTATCCTCTCGGTAATAGCTATCTATCTGGGCCGTAAATATTTCAAACCCGGTATGGAAATAAAAAACGGCCTGAATGATAGTAACTCGAAATACACCGGTAAAGTAGTAAAAGCCAATGGCGATTTTGAGAACGGGCAGGGCAGTGTAATACTGGGCGATACGGTATGGCAGGCTGAATCAGATGATACAGTTCTTTCCGGGCAGGCTCTTACCGTAACCGGTGTCAGGGATTCGGTACTTAAAGTGGCTCTGCTTAAACCAGGAAAGAAAGCGGAGACCGTTCCGGAAAGCGGAAATAAGAAAAATGCCGGAGATACTGCCGGTACAGCAGACTGAATCCATGCTGTTATGCCGGACGGTTTCGTCCGGGCACGGGGGAGCGGTTAATACCGCCCCCCGTTTTGAAATTCTGATAATACAGATTTTATTATAGTTCCGGATTTTGAATGTTTTCTAAAAAATTTAAAAATTGATTTATCTATGCAGAATCTTATTGAAATAACCGATTATCTCAAGGAAAAGGGCGCGCGCTTTGCCGATGCCCGCGAACATCTGGTGCGTGACCGTACCCTTACTACTGAAAATATGCGCATAAGTGGTCTTAAGGAAAAAGAGACTTCAGGTACAGGAATAAGAGTTCTGTATGAAAACGGGTGGGGATACTCATCAACAAAAGATAACTCAATAGACGGATTGAAAAAGGCTGCCGATGAGGCGCTTGAACTGGCGAAAGCAGCGGACAGCATAGCTTCCGAAACAGTGGAATATGCCTATGAGCCTGTTCATCTTGACAGATTCGTCACAAAAATACAGATAGATCCTTTTCAGGTGGATCCTTCCGAACAGGCCTCGCTGCTTCTTCAGGCTTCGAGGAAAATGCTTAAGGCCAGGGATATTTTCAAGACGATAGGCTATGTTTATTTTAAAAGGCAGAACAGAAAATATGCCAGTACGGATGGTTCGCAGATTGAAACAGTGCTGTACTCGGTTCTGCCGCTTATGATGGCTGTGGCAAAGGCAAACGGGGATGTAAAAAGCCGTACCTGGATGCCGAATGCGTGCAATGCCGGATACGAATATTTCAGGGAACTGCCTTTTGAGAAAAATGCTGAAAGAATAGCGGCACAGGCCCGTGAGCACTGCTTCGCCAGACCGTGCAGCGAAGGGAAAACGAATCTGATTCTGGATCCACTGAATCTTTCTCTTACAATGCATGAATCAGTGGGCCATCCTACAGAACTTGACCGTGTTCTGGGATATGAAGAATCATGCGCCGGCCGGAGTTTCGCCACATTGGAAAAATTAAAAAATTTCCGCTATGGCTCTGATCTTGTTACATTTATAGCAGATAATACCAT
>CACZRG010000191.1 GCA_902783485.1 uncultured Elusimicrobium sp. | reverse complement strand
GAAAGGATTGACTCCGGAACAATTTAAAAGTAAACTTTTATCAGCGAAACCTAACTTAAATTCCGGACGAACTTTGGGGTAAGACCAAATGCTATGCACAAAATATTAACCGTTTCCAAAAAAGCCATGATAGGCGGCAAGGCTAAGTCTCTTTGTCAGCTTGATGATTTGGGCCTGACGCCTGATTTTATCGTTCTATCGGATTGCTTTCTTTCTGCATGGGATAAAGAGTCCGCAATAGATTCATCTGGCTTAAGCATTTTCAGTGAGAAACTGGAACAAGCCTTAAATTATTTGGGCAAAGGGCCGCTGATTGTGCGTTCTTCAGCTGAATATGAAGATTCTGAATATGGCAGCTGCGCTGGGCTCTTTCTGTCTGTAAAATGTTCAAATCGCTTAAATTTGCGTAGTTGCATTCGTCGTGTTTGGAACAGCCGTAATAATTCCGCAGCGGCAGAGTATATGCTGCGCAAAAATGGCAAAATCCTAAAGCGTATGCGAATGGGCATTATAATTCAAAAATACATAAAGGGCGAATGCGGCGCAGTTATTTTCACTGGCAATAGCAATGGCAGGCAGTGGCATTATGGTGAATATGCTCAAGGCGGAGCGGAGGCTGTTGTTTCAGGCGCTAATGTCCCGCATTATTTTTTTGTATATAACGGAATAATCTTTTTCTCATTGAATTCTCCAGGCTTGCCTTTTTATTTATTTTGGCCCATAATAATGAAACTTACTGAAAAAATAAGGGGAGGGCAGCCAAATGACATGGAGTGCGTGATGACAGATGAACGTATTTATATTTTACAGTCGCGGCCTGTTAGCGTTCAGCCTAATCCTTTTACTTTGAATTACGTTGTTCTTACCGATAGCATTTTTAGCCGCTGGAAAGATTCCTTTACTTTATTTAAGACATGGTGCTTACGGGTCTCCAGGCTGCTTATGCTTCCAGAACCGAAACTAAATATGTCAAGATCTGAAATTTATGTGAAAGGCTCTTTTGTGTCTGAATTTTTTTCTTATATTGATAAATGGGAATATGAAGAGTTTTATAAAAAATCTGAATCTTTTGAGGCTTTTGGCAAGGAAATATATATTTCAGCTCTGAATGCTATGTTAGGAAAATACAATAATAAGATTGATATAAAAGACAGAATGTCCCTGCTGTTGATTATGTATTCTGTTTTTCACTATACAGTCTCTTATATCGCTAATAATATCTCAGACAGGCTTATGTCTGAAATAGGCATTATTGATTTTCATAAATATATTGATCCTTTTGTTTTGCTATGCGAAAAAGAAGAGAATGCTAAAGCAGAACTTATGGCTGGCAATATATTTGCCCGTTTCCCAAAAAGCACAATAGCAAGAGGAATGTGCAGCTGGTTTATTATGAAAACTCGCTTTGATTCTGATTTTAGAAGCATAAGAAACTTATTAGAAAGAAAAATTTCAGTTTCTAGCCGGCTTGCTGATTATCCGTTGCTTTATTCATGGCTTAAAGAAGGAAAACTTCCATCTCTTATTCCTGCTTTATTTTTTGCTAATAAAATTTATAAAGATAAACAGAAAAATAAAAAAAGTTCAGATTTTATTGTCAGAAAAAACAGTGAGAACCCAGCCGGATCTTTATTTTTCTTAGAAGGCGTTCCTGCAAACCATGGAACGGCAGAAGGCACAGTTTTTATTGCAGGCCGTTCTGCCAGCTCTATTCCGAAAGGCAGCATTGTTATAGCTGAAAATTTGGCTTTAAAAGAGTATTTTCCTCATATTCTTAAAAATGCTGCAGGCATTATTGTTGAAACTATAGGCCTTATTTCTCATCCTGCAATACTTGCCAGGGAACTTGGCATTCCGTGTCTCACTGGATGCGAAAGATGCGTATCTGTTTTTAAAAATGGCGATAAAGTAAGAATATCAGGAAATAAGGCCTATCTGCTGGAAAGAAAATAAGATAAGCAATAGTTGAGTTATAAATTTTTTATGTAAATGACATATCTTTGTTTTATTAATTATGCTCTTTATAAGAAGATTATTGATTTTACAGTTTTTATGTCATGCTGAATTTATTTCAGCATCTCTTCGTTTTAAAGAGGTCCTAAAACAAGTTCAGGACGACGAAGTATTTTATGTGTTTTTATTAAACATACTTTATCAACACTTTTATTTAACAGAGCCAAATAAAAAACACGGAAAATATTTTTTCCGTGTTTTTCGCTGTTAAGCCTGTTTTTGTCCATTAGGCCTTGTTTTTAGTGATGGCAGTCGTGGCCGGAGCAGCAGCCATCCTCGGAGATTTCTTCCAGCTTTCCGGCGGAATACAGCTCTATTGCGTTTTTCAGCGTGTCGCCAAGGGGAGCGCGGTAAACTTTAAGGCCGGACTGTTTGAGCATCATCAGCGCGCGCAGGCCTATCCCGCCCACGGCTATTGCATTCGCACCGATTTCCGCAACAGAGCCTACCGGATTGCATTTGCCATGTTCATGGTGCATATTTCCGTTGTCGTGGAAATCCGTCTTGCCTGTTTCCGTATCATACACGGCAAACACAGGCGCGCTGCCGAAATGGCCGTAAACTGCTGATTCCATTCCGTCGTTCTTTTCTACAGGTATGCAGATTTTCATTGTTTTTTCTCCTCTTTGTTATTGGAAAATTCTATTTTGAGAGCCTTGCCATGTACAAGAGCCTCGGCGATTTTTTTTCTTGCAGAAGAAATTATGTTCCCGAAAGTCTGTCTTGAAATGCCCATAAGTCCGGCAGCCTCAATCTGGCTTTTGCCGTCAGAATCATAGTATTTCAATGCCTGGAACTCGTCTGCGGCAAGAGTGATTTCTTCCAGCCTGCACAAAGGGATTCCTCTCGGCTTGAAATAATATGATTTAGGCTGCGAAACTATGTTTCTGCATTTTACAGGCCTTGCCATATCATTGCTCTCCAAATTTATGGTTATTGGCATATGCCAATAACTGTATAGGAATATTATACATAAAAACAGATACATTATGACCTGTTATAACATTTTCCTTAAAATTTTTTGCCTGCGATTTTTTCGACAATACGCTGTCGCATTAGCCTGTTATACTTTTGTTATAACAGCCGGAGCAAAGGCTGAAAACAACACTAAAGGATGGATAAAATTATGAAGAACCTGTCTTTGTTTTACGGAATGGAACTTGCGGACAAAAATACTTTGCCAGCTGCGGACGGCAGAATTGCCACGCCCGGCAAACTGCATGAGGCTCTGCTGCATGCATGGAGCAGGGAAACTGCTTTCCCTGCCTGCCGCAAAGACTGGAGCACCGCCAACCCTGCATTCGGTCAATGCACAATTACGGCAATGCTTGCGCATGACCTGTTTGGCGGAACAATTCACCGTGTGCGTCTTGCGGGGGGCGGCACGCATTATTTCAACAGGATTGACGGAATATATGTAGACCTTACCAGCAGCCAGTTCGCGGATTATGCGAATGAGTGCCCTCTTGAGCCGAACGAGGAAAGGGAAAGGTCTTCATGCGGAAGCAGCCCTGATACCTGGAACAGATACCGTCTGCTGATAGACAATATAAATGCATGGCTGCTGTCCGAAAGCAATGACGGCAAAATAACTCCGCTTATGCCGTGTGGGACAGCACCGGAAACTCACAGGAATGGCCGCCGCATTTATGAGGAGGCTGCCGGAGGATACCCCGCCGCGGCAGGCATGAAAGAGCATAAAGAACAGCATGCCGGTGGTGGGCCCCAAAAAACATACCGTACCAGCGGACATTATGCAAAGCACGGGAAAAACGTAAATTCAAAAGGCAGCATAAAAATACGCCAGGCGATGGGAGTGTGCCCGGAATGCGGCGGGGCTTTGGTAAAACGTTCTGGCAAATATGGCGATTTTCTGGGCTGCTCGCATTATCCTGAATGCCATTTCACAGTGCCTTTGGACAAGGCGGAATTCGAACAGCAGAAAAAATCCGCCGGAGAAAAAGAAAAACATTCCGTGAAAAATGCGGACAATAAAAACAGTGCCGCAGAAAATAAGAAGCCTGAATATGCGGAAATTTTCGCAGAAAACAATGAAGCAAAGATGCCGGAAAGCAAGAATAAGCCTGAAAAATCAAAAACTGCGAAAAGAAATGCATCAAAACAGGTTGCAGAATAGGCAGCAAAATATCCTATGCCGGAACGCTGAAAATTGCCTTCAGCGTTCCATATTTTTCACAATACATCACATTCTGATTTATACAGATCGCAATATTTAGGTGCTTTTTTGTGCCACTGGACAATACTGTCCAGAACCTGTTTTTTGCGCAGGGCTTCTTCTTGCGGGGACAGACTGGCTTTGCCGGCCTCAATTGTCTCAGATGGCTGTGCTTCTGTCTGAATTACGGCACCGTTCCTGTCATAGTAAATAGAATCTGAAACGGTTGTGGGATAATCGGGAATATGACGTATTTTGTCCGGGTCAAAAAAACCGCCAGCGCTCCAGAACTGATGGCGCACAAGCAGATGTCCCCCTGCGTCAAAATCTTCCCGTGCAGTAATGCCCCTTTTGGCGACAATATAGATAATGCTTTTTGTACCGTCTGTAAATTGTATTTCCTGGCATATTTTGTTCCAGTTTTTGTAACCTGTATACCGGCTGGGACATTCAATTTCCTTGCGGCTGCTTTGCTGCTGTCCTTTTAATCCTTTGACGGCCTCAGGTCCTGGCAGATAAAATTCCTTCTCAACCATTGTGACAGATGCTGCCGCCTCGGGAGACTGCTGTTCTTTTAATGCCCTGTTTTGACGCAGTATTTCAAGCGCCTGCTGATGTGCGGATATCAGTTTTCTGTATTTGTCTTGTTCCTCATCTGAAAGATGCCGGGAATGCAGTTCATCATAAAGGTCTGGCATAATTGCAACATTATAGCCTATGGCTGCATAAGAACGTCCCATTTCTTCGCTTTCAGTTTCAGAAAGTATTGGCTCAAATACTTTTTTTATTTTGGCGGCCATTTCTTCATCAAATGGAATTGTAAACTTTTTTGGTGGAATGTTTGTCTGTTTTTCAATTTTTTGTATTTTTGGCTGTGTCTGCGCAGCGGAAGCGCCTGACTGACTGTCTGTTTTTGAAGAAAGTTTCCTAATGGAAAACAGTAAAGCAGTAGTCAGCAAAACAGTGATCAGCACTAACAATATTGATAAATTTTTTAAATTTTCGTTCATATTTCCCTCTGTCAGCAGATGATTAGATTATAGCAGTTTTGCCTGGCAGATATTGTTTCTGATAATATGGCACGGTTTTATTGGCACAGACTAAAAAACTGTGTAATTTAAAACGGCTTTTTGAAAGTATATTCAACCGGAAGCCTGTTTATTTGTTGATTACTTTTGCCAGCTTGCGCAGATTTACAAATAATGCCGGGCGGACTGCGCCGGTTCTGGCGTTTACGCTGTAGCCGTAATCTCCCATGCGCCCGGTGCTGTAAATACAGGCGGCGTTTCTGGAATAGCGGCCAGGTGAGCGCAGCCACCACCATGCAAGGCCTGATCCGTGCGCAGCTACGCCATTTGATACGGCAAATGGCGTAGCTTTCACCTGTCTCGCTTTATTTGTTTTTAACATCTGTCCGGCTTCCTTGAAACTAAGCAGAAAAACCTTGTCAGTAGTTTTATTCCCGCCTTCCGTACCCCAGTATGAATCCTCATTGTCTAAACCCACTTCGGAGATTGCTGTCTTTTCTTCTTCCGAGAATGCCGTTGTGTAAAAATCACTGTTAAGGCGCTGTCTCAATGTGCTGTTTTCCCATGTCACCGGCTTTTTTTCATCATTATATACAGAAGAATCAATGCCGTATCTGCTAAGCAGAAGCGCTGTGCCACCTTTTTTCTTTAGGATAATCCATTCTATAGGTGCAGGTGTGCCGTCTGCTTCGCCTGGATATTGCCCAAATTTTACGGTATCACCTGTACTGAAACCGCAATAAATTAATTTTTTTACAAGAGGGAATGAAAGCAGAAGAACCGCAAATACAGAAAGAATTATAAGCCTGTATGTGTTATTGCCGGCTGTGCTTTGGCTGCCAGCCGGAATAGAACTGTTTCCGCAGTCTTTGCAGGTGCCGGAGTCAGGGCTGTTTTCTGGTTCTTTTTCTTCTGTCATTGTCTGATTTTAAACTTCCGTACCGTCTGTATAAATTATAATAAAAATACGGCGGTGTTCTGATATATATTTTAAACGGGAACCGTGTATGACAGAAGTTATTAGGATAAATAAATCAGCGGACCGGGAAGTATGCCTTTTTGATATGTCCGTACCGGAGGTTCTTAAGGAGCGGCATTTTTTCCCGGCCCGCCTTTTATTAACTCAGATTGGCTGTTTTAAAGAATCAGTTTTCCAGAATTGTATACACACAGGGCTACGAGCCATGCTATGAATGTCTGTACGAAAATAATGGAAAGCATATATTTATTGCCAAGTTCACGTTTTACCGTTGCTATGGCTGCCACGCAGGGGGTATACAGCAGTGTGAATACGAGAAATGCAAATGCGGTCAGCGGTGTAAGCAGGGTTTTAAGGTTATCAACGTTCCCGGTTAGTACGGTAAGAGTACTTATGACGCTTTCCTTTGCTATGAATCCGGTAATAAATGCCGTGGATATACGCCAGTCGTTCATTCCCAAAGGAGCAAAAACCGGTGAGAAAAGCCCACCGAGTGCTGCCAGAATGCTTCCGGAAGTG
>CACZRG010000190.1 GCA_902783485.1 uncultured Elusimicrobium sp. | reverse complement strand
CGAGCTTCTGCCGGTATCAAGGGAATACGGGGATCAGCATACATCTCTTTACGGCCTGCTTGCCGGAATGGCGGTTATGGCTGTAACGCTTGTTTTTGCGCATTGACCTGAACCGTTTCTATATGCCAGGGTTTCCTGCTGTTTTTTATTGATGCGGGCTTGTGTGCCCGGTTAAATGGCGGAATATTACATAAAAAGCGTCAAATACTGTAAAATGTATACATGAAAAAAACAGCATTTCTGATATTATGCACAATGATGGCTGTAAACTGTACAGCCGCCGACGGAGGAACTTCAGTGAAACTTCCATCTCCTGATAAAAAAGCAACAATGACTCTTTTTGAGGCCCTGCAGAACAGACGCTCTGTAAGGGAATTCTCGGATAAGGAAATAAGCAGGGAAACTCTCAGCAGCCTGCTCTGGGCCGCTACCGGGGTAAACCGCGAAAGCGGCCTGCTTACGGCTCCTACTGCTGTAAACGCACAGGATATTTCCGTATATGTGGCTGACAAAAACGGTGTAAGTCTTTATAATCCTAAGGAAAACAGCCTTAAAACCATAACAAAGAAAGATATAAGGGCTGATCTTGCGGAAAGACAGAAAGGCATGGCTAATGCCCCGGTTTTTCTGCTTCTGGTAAGCGATATAAGTAAATTCCGCTGGAAAGACGGAACCGAGAAGACTTTTGCCGCAGAAGATGCCGGATATGTAAGCCAGAATATAGATCTTGCCGTCGTAGCCCTTGGTCTCGCTACAGTGCCCCGGCACATGATGGACCGTGATGCGGTGAAAAAAGCTCTTGGCCTTTCAGATACGCAGCTTATGATGCTTAATCACCCGGTGGGTTATCCGGCTGAAGAGTCTTCCGCCGATAAAAAGAAAGAAAGCGGAACTAAGAAATAAAGAAAAAACAGAAAACATTTGTAATAAAAGCAACCGCGCGCAGCGGCTGTTTTTATGTTCAGTCAGCCATATGCGCGTTTTTCACGGCCAAGGCAGTACCGAAAAACATAAAATATACTTATGAAAACAATTCCGTGGATACAGAACGCAGTTATTTATCAGATTTACCCAGATTCATTCGCAAGGGCGAAAGATCCTGAACAGGCTGGACTTTTTGAGCCTTGGGATTCGCCGGAAACGCCTTATGGCTTTAAGGGCGGCAACCTTAAGGGCGCGGAGGAAAAACTGCCGTATCTTAAAGAATTAGGCATAGATGCGGTTTATTTCAATCCCATTTTTGCAAGCTGTTCAAATCACCGCTACCATACGCATGACTATTTCAATGTTGACCCGATTCTCGGTGGGAATGCGGCATTTGATGATTTTCTGCAAAAAGCCCATGAGATAGGAATAAAAGTGATTCTGGACGGCGTTTTCAATCATGCAAGCCGCGGATTCTTCCAGTTCAATCATGTTCTTGAATGTGGGGAATCCTCGCCTTACAGGGACTGGTTCATAATACATGATTATCCTGTTCGGGCATATAATTTCCACGAGGGCGAAGGCCCGAATTATCACTGCTGGTGGGGACTGCCCGCCCTGCCCAAACTGAATTACAAAAACAGGGAAGTGCGTTCATTCATACTGAAAGTTGCTGAATACTGGCTTAAAAAAGGCATAGACGGCTGGCGGCTGGATGTGCCGGAGGAAATAAACGGGCAGGATTTCTGGCGGGATTTCCGCAGGGTATGCAAGGCGGTAAATCCTGACTGTTATATCACAGGCGAGATATGGGGAGACGGATCAAAATGGCTTAAGGGCGATATGTTTGATGCAGTTATGAATTATCGGTTAAGCCTTCCATGTATATGCTATTTTGCTGGCGACAAAATAGGTGTGACGCATAAATACGCCGGGAAAGAACTTAAAGCCTGGAACAGAAAAAAATTCATTGAGGAGATTGAAAAGCTGATCTCCTCGTATTCATGGGAAACAACGCTCAATCAGATGAACATGATGAGCAGCCATGACACAGACAGAATGCCCACGGCCTATGGCGGCGATATTGCCCGAATGAGGCAGGCCATAGTATTTAGTATGCTGTTCCCCGGTGCGGTAAATATTTATTATGGCGAGGAAATCGGCCTGGACGGTGCGCTTAATAATGGAACACGCCGCACAATGCCGTGGAGTAGGAAAAGCCTGTGGAAAAAAGGCATTTATGATTTTTACCGCCGCATTATAGAAATACGCAAAACCTGCCCAGCGGTAAAAGACGGAAAATTCTCATTCCTGAAGGAATACAGTGAGCCGATTCTTGCCTTTGAAAGAAAGAATGGCAGCAGCTGGACAGTCTGCATTATGAACTGTTCAGATTCGGTACAGACGGCAGAATCCGTACACGGCAGAATAATCCTGTCCGAAGGCGTGGCCGAATCCGCCGGAAAAATCACCCTTGCCCCAAGGGGATTTATTATATTCTTACAGTGAAACAGGTAATGGCTGATTACTTAAAAAGTTATAAAATTCGTGTAAAATAATATAAAACAGGAGGATTTATGAAGGTTTTATCAAATATGCTGTTTTCAATCTGTCTTCTGCCGCTGGTTTCTGCCTGCGGCGGAACATCTTCGGGAACTCAGAATGCTGATAATGGCAATGCACCGGAAAATCAGGAAAAACAGTCAGTGCTGGAAAACAGTGCGGAAAAACGCAGCGCGAAACTGCTTTACATGGGACATGGCAGCCTTAGAATAACTACGGCAGAAGGCAAAGTCATTTATATTGACCCGTTCGCCGGAAACGAAAAAATGTATTCCCCGGCGGCAGATCTTATTCTTGTCACGCATAATCATTTTGACCATACGCAGACTGATAAAATAAAAAACCGCAATGCGGACTGCCAGATCATTACCTGGAAAGAAGCACTGAAAGACGGAAAACATCAGTCCTTTGACCTGGAATATGCCAGGATTGAGGCGGTTGAGGCCGGATACAACAAAAATCACGACGTTAAGGAATGCGTGGGCTACATAATTACGCTTTCCGACGGAAAAACCGTATATGTTTCCGGAGATACGTCAAAGACAAGGCAGATGCCGCAGCTTGCGGAAAAGAACATTGATTATGCCTTTTTCTGCGCAGACGGCACATACAATATGGATCTTGACGAGGCCGCAGAATGTGCCAGGCTGGTTAAGGCGAAGCACAATATTCCTTATCACATAATTTCCAAACAAGGCGTATTCTTTGACAGAAAACGCGCGGAACAGTTCAATGCCCCTGACCGCCTTATAATAGACGAGGGGGAAGAAATAGAACTGTAAATATCTGCCGATATAGTGGATAATACGCCAGAAGCGGCGCAGGCAGAATGTTTTTGTCTGCGCCGTTTTTGAATTCCCGGCATGTTTAAGCAGGAACAGTTAAACGCGCCATTATGTATTTACTAAAATAGTTATATGGTAAACCTGAAAAAATTTATTCTGACAATATTGTTTGTATTTGCGCCTGCCGCGGCATACGCTGACGCGGAAATACATGACCCTTTTTATGCTCCGGATGCCGGAGGTCTGCTTTTGACAACTTATTTTGACTATTCAAAAACAAAAACAGCCGGAGTCACGGAAAAAACTTTAAACCTTGCCGAAGAAATTTCCTATAGTATAGACGGTTACTGGTATGCCATAGCGGGTTTCTCTAATGCGTGGAACAGGCCGGAGGGATTTCCCGATTATCAGTCAAGGTACTGGTATGCCGGATTAAGCCGCTTTATCGCAACATCTGAAAATTCTGATATTCTTCTTAATCTTTATTACACGGAGTTCAGGCCTGAAGGCATGGACAGATACAATACGCTGCAGTTCCAGTTCTGCCTTGATCTGCTGCTTGATAAAACAATAAAGCCTTATATGAGCGTTTTTTATGACAGGGGCATAAAACAGATAAGAAAGAGCAATGACTATTTTTACTTTTATGCCGGTGCCTGGACCAAACCCGGCAGAATAATGCTTAAGGCGGAGGCGGAAACAGACTATATGCCGGATTCGCCTGAAATGACTGATGTTTTCCTGAATCTTGATGCGCATTATAAAATAACGGATAATTTTTCCGCCGGAATTTACGGAAAAACGCTTTTATACAGCCATTATGACGGAACTGACAGCATGTCTTCAAGGCTTACGGGCGGTATTGCAGTAAAATATCTGTTCCGCTGAAATTATATTTTACGCAGAGTCTGATAGCAGAATTTTGAGAATATGGAATTTATAGAAACACATGCGCATTTATGCGATGAGAAATTTAACGCCGACAGGGCTGAAACAATAGAGAAAATATATTCTTCAGGGATTTCCAGGATAATAGAGGTTTCCTGCACGCAGGCGGAATGGCCTGCCGCCCTGTCTCTCGCCAGAAAATATCCTGGAAAGATGTTCTGCGCTTTTGGCATTCACCCTGAATATTCGGAAACAATAACCGCGGAACAGAAGGAAGAACTGAAAAAATACCTGGCATTGCCTGAAACTGTGGCTTTGGGCGAAATAGGCACGGATTACTGGTGGGAAACCGGCACGCCGGAAAGCCAGAAAAAGCTGCTGTCGGAACAGCTTGCCTTATGTCCGCAGTCTGACAGGCCAGCCATATTCCATTCCCGGAATGGCAGAAAGCCGGAGCAGAATGCCTATAAGGACCTTTTGGACGTGGTGCATGAATGGAATTATTCGCCTGAAAGGCGTTTCAGAGGAGTGCTGCACTGTTTTTCCGGCACGGCGGAGGATGCGAAAAAAGCCCTTGCGGAAGGCCTGGCGCTTGGCGTCGGAGGCACTTTCACATATAAGAGGAACGGGGCACTGCGTGACATAATAAAATCAGCCGGAGCGGACAACATTGTGCTGGAAACAGACTGTCCTTATCTTCCGCCGGAAGGCTGGCGCGGAAAACGCAATGACTCTTCGTTCATACCGGAAATAGCCGTTTTCGTCGCATCTTATCTGGAAATGTCTACAGGCCGCCTTGCGGAGATAACAAATCACAACGTGGCAGAGCTTTTCGGAATATAGCAGAAATGCCGCATTGCCAGACAATAATCTTATATTGCGGCTTAATAGGCAAAATCTTCTGATTGGGCTTTAAATAAATGCTGTCTGCGTAAGGCAGTGAAGTGAACCGCCATATCTGGCAATTCCTCCGCAGTCTATCTTTATTACAGGCTTGTCTGTATTTGCCCGCAGAACCGCAGCGGCTTTTTCGTCAGCGCCTATATTGTAGGCCGGAACAAAAACAGCTCCGGAGGTTTCAAGGAAATTTACATAAATACCTTTTGCACTGAGTGTTTCTTCAGCGTTTACGGCAGAAGGCAGAATTATCACTTTAAGTTCCTCCGGCAGCAGTTTCAGGCATTTTTTCAGGTGTTTTTCTGTAAGGCTGTCATAAGGTGCGCTTATGCATACTTTATCATTCCCCAGAAACTGAATAAAACCGTCCGCGTGGCAGAAAGGATCGTATTCCGCCGGAAGAGGCGGAAGCCAGATGATCCTCGATAAAAAAAGGTTTTTCTTAAGCAGTGTTTCAGCACGTTCAAAACCGTTGCGGGAATAGCTGTTCCGGTCTGCTGCGTTTTGTGTTTCCTTTTTAATATGCGCATTTTCTTCTGTTTCTTCCGCAGTATTCTGTGTTCCGTTTCCCCACGGTTCATATGAAGGCGGTGTGCACAAAGTTCGTTTTCTGAAAAGCAGGCACAGGCCGTTTCTGCTGAATACAAGATTCCCGCCGTCAAGCCGCAACGGGATTTTTTCTGCGTCCGGGAACAGTTCTGCCGTTGCTTTTCTCAGAAGCGCGTACCATTTCCTGTACTGTGTTATTCTGTAGGAAGGTTCATAATAAAACAGATACTGCCTGAGTGTACTTGTATTCTGTACCGGCAGAAAATCCCTTACCCATATATCCGGTATATCAAGCGGGATATGTCTGATAAATGGTTTTGCAGCGCTGACAAATTCATTATAAAAATGCTGGAATTCCGGGTACAGGCCCAAAATTCCGGCGGACGGAAAGGCCGTAAAAACAGTTTCGCGCGCACCTTGTTTTACAGAAATTCTTTCATTCATTTTTTATACCGTTCCGGCTGAATATATTGAATCATTTTCCCGTCGTCTGTGCCAACTATTTTGCACATTAGGCCGGAAAAGGCAACAGCCTGTTGCTTGTATATCCGGAATACGGTTGCTATAATTCATTATGAGGATGAAAATGGAAACAAAAGACATAATAAGGAATTTAAGAACTAAGAAAGGCCTGTCGCAGGAAGAACTCGCAGAGAAAATATTTGTGACAAGGCAGGCAGTCTCACGATGGGAAAATGGCGATACCGTTCCAAATACGGAAATGCTCAAACAGCTTTCAAGGTTTTTTGATGTTTCAATAAACACACTTCTTGGCTCTCCGAGGGAATTGCGATGCCAATGCTGCGGAATGCCGCTTGAAGATTCCTGCACAAGCAGGGAAAAAGACGGATTCTTCAATGAGGAATATTGCAAATGGTGCTATGCGGATGGCGAATACACCTATGACAATATGGACGATCTTATTGAAGTATGTGTAAAGCACATGGCAAATGACAAATTCTCGCCGGAACAGGCTCGGGAATACATGAAAAACATTCTTCCTGACCTGAAATACTGGAAGAATTTTACTGAAAAGGACGGAAACGGGAAAATATCCCGGCTGAAAAAACAGCTTATTGAGGAGTTCAACGCACTGAACATAAAGGGTATGCCAAAGGTTGAAAAACTGAATGCACTCGTCGGCGGATATGTAAACCTTGAATATCCGCTGCCTAATGGAAACCATGTAAGATTTCTGGACGACGGCACTACATATTTTGGCAATCAGCTTGAAAGCATGGAAGAAGAAGGCAAATGCTACGGCATACTGGCAAATGCGGATTTCCTGCTCGTATGCACTTATGAAAAGGACGGCAAAAACCCGGAACTTCTGCTTTACAAAAAAAGACAGATATGACAAAACAGGTCATTCTGCTTAATGGGTCTTCAAGCAGCGGCAAATCCACGCTGGCAAAGGCCCTGCGGCAGCTTATATTTGAAAAACGTCATCAGCAGTATGGAATCGTTTCCATTGACGATTTCCTTGAAATGTCTGCCGGTGAGCCTATATATGAGGACGATGTTTTCGCAATTTCGTCCAAAATGTGCGAAAAGACCCTGGAACTGCTTAAAACCACAGACGGTGCGATAATTGACCATGTGATAACAAGCGAAAGAATTTTTAACCAGCTGAAAGAAAGCCTTTCCCGGCACAAACTGTATATGATAAAGGTTTTCTGCCCCATTGAAATTTTAAGGGAAAGGGAAGAAAAACGGGGAAACCGCTGTCCCGGTTCTGCGGAAGCATCATTGCAGTACCTGTTCCCTAAAGATGGCTATAACCTGGCGGTTGATACAAATTCCATGACAGCAGCAGAATGTGCCGGGAAAATATACAAAACCCTGTTTTGTGATTTGAAATAATAGGTTGTTTTTTCCGT
>CACZRG010000189.1 GCA_902783485.1 uncultured Elusimicrobium sp. | reverse complement strand
TTTGAAAGGGCATTGCGCAGGTCACCTGTGGATATATATTTTTCGAAACTGACCTGAACAAGAGTTCCACCAGTGAAGTCAAGACCAAGGTTCAGTCCTCTTATGAGAAGTGAAAGAACCGCTATGAGAATAAGGGTTCCGGAAATCGCAAAAAAAGTCTTGCGTTTTCCGATGAAGTCTATACTTGGTTTATTAAAGAATTTCATCATATGCTTAACTCCTTCGGATTTGATGTGAGCCAGAACTCATACATCATCCTGGTTATGAATACTGATGTGAACACACCGATAAAAAGACCTAAGATAAGGGTTACGGCGAAACCTTTTACCGGGCCGGAACCGAACTGGAACAGGAATATTCCGGCTATCCAGGTTGTCACATTGGAGTCTAAAATTGCAGTCCAGGCTTTGTCAAATGACTGGGGTATTACCAGCTGCAGAGGCTTATTGAGTGAGTATTCCTCACGCATTCTTTCCAGAATAAGCACATTGGCGTCAATTGCCATTGCAAGCGACAGTATAATACCGGCTATTCCAGGCAGCGTGAGTGTGGCGTTGAACCAGCTCATTGCTGCTGCTAACAGCACAAGGTTGAAGGCTAAAGCAGTGCAGGCTATAACACCGCCGCCACGATAGTATACGCACATGAAAATAAGAACCAGTATAAAGCCAGTGAGCGCGGAGCCAAGACCTTTTTTAATGGAATCTTCACCTAAACTCGGGCCGACTACGCGTTTCTCTATGATTCTCACGGGAGCAGGAAGTGCACCGGCGCGGAGAACAATGGCCAGCTTGCGGGCTTCTTCCATCGTGAAACTGCCTTCAATGATTCCGGAACCACCTGCGATTGTGCTCTTGATTCTGGGGGCAGAATGCACTATGCCGTCAAGTGTAATGGCAAGAAAGCGGTTCTGATTGGCTCTGGTAAGTCTTTCGAATTTTTTTCCGCCTTCCTTGTTGAAAGTAAAAGCTATAATGGGCTGTCCGAACTGATTGTCTGTTTCAACACGGGCATTTTCAAGATAAGCTCCCGTAACCGCTACGCTGTCTTCAAGTACATAGAATTTTTCACTTGAGGACCCTTCCTCACCCTCACCTCTGAACAGAGAAGTATTTGGGGGGAGAAGTTTTTTTACCGCGGGATTCAGCTGACCGTTTTTATCAAAAACCTCGTCAACATCATAGGCCTTGTTGATTGCTTCCTGAGCCATTGGGGATTCGCTTACTATGCGGAATTCCAGCTGGGCTGTTTTGCCTATGAGAGATTCTGCCTCTTCTGTGTCGGATATTCCGGGGAGATCCACGGAAATCCAGCGTTCACCCTGGCGTGATATAGGGGTTTCACCCACGCCGTACTGGTCTATGCGGTTGCGTATAATTTCAATCGCGCGGGCCATGGCGTCGGAAAGATTGGCTTTATCTTTTTTGCTGAGCTTTTCTACTTCAAGCTCCAGCAGCATATGAGTGCCGCCTTTCAGGTCGAGGCCGAGATTAAGCATATGTCTGGGACGTGAATGCGTGGCTTCCGCCTTTGCTATTTCGTCCGCAGACTGGGTATACCAGTTGATTGTAGGATATAACAGCCATGCTGAAAGAACAATCAGTACAAGCGTTAATCCTAATTTCCAGTGCAGTTTGTCCATTTTTTGCTCCTTGATTAAAACTGAAAATATTTCAGCGCTTCTGTATCACCTGCTGCACGGCTGTGCGGGCAAAAGTGACTTTTACGCCTTTAGATATTTCCAAATCTATTTCGGTTTCGCGTACATCTTTTATTACGCCTACCATGCCTCCGCGGGTGAGGACTTTGTCTCCTGATTTTAGTTCAGAAAGCATTTTCTGTGTTTCCTTCATCTGTTTGTTCTGGGGACGTATAAGCAGAAAATAAAAAATGGCGGCTATCATTAAGAAAGGCACCATCTGAACCAGCAGACCCGGCTGCTGTACTGCTGTTGCTGCGGTTTGTGGATCCATTTGAGGTAAACTCCTTGAAAACTATAATAAATACATTAAAATAATAGCAAAAAAATATGTATATATTAAAGAGATTATCCTGTCCGCGCGGATTAATGTCTGTCCTGGAAATATCTTTCGCGGAATGCTTTTTTTGCTTCGCGGAATTTACCGGCGGCTACAGCCTCCCGCATTTTATGTGCCTGGTTTATCAGGAAATGTATGTTGTGTATTGACATAAGTTCACTGGCAAGAATTTCATGGGCTTTATAGAGGTGCGATATATATCCGCGGCTGTAATTCCGGCAGCAGTAGCAGCTGCATTCCGGGTCAATAGGACGGTCATCAAGACGATAACATGCGTTCTTTATATAATATTTTCCATCTTCGCTCATAACCTGTCCGTTTCTGGCATTTCTCGTAGGAAGTACGCAGTCAAACATGTCCGTGCCAAGTTCCGCACAGTCCCATAAATCTTCCGGTGTTCCCAAACCCATAAAATAAACCGGCTTGTCTTTAGGGAGATTTTCTATTGCCGCCTGTAATGCTTCCAGCATCTGTGGTTTTGTTTCTCCTACGGAAAGACCTCCAATAGCGAAGCCATCCGGTTCAAGTTCCGCCATGGCTTCTGCGGCCTGTTTCCTGAGATCTGTGTATACTGAACCCTGTACTATTCCAAAAAGCAGCGGTCTTTTTTCCTCTTCCATGTCTTTTGTTACTTCAAGGAAATGTTTTTTTGCGCGTTTTGCCCAGTTCATTGTCTTGCGCAGCCCTTCCGCTGCCTCAGCTCTGGTGGCGGGGTTTTTTACACATACGTCAAGGCAGGTCCATATCGCCGAGCCGATTGATTTTTCAAAATCAATAACTTTTTCTGGTGTAAAATAATGAGTGCTTCCGTCTATGTGCGACTGGAAAATTACTCCGTCTTCGGTTATTTTACGCAGCTTGCTTAAACTGAACACCTGGAAGCCGCCGGAATCCGTCAGAACCGGTATGTCATGGTTCATGAAACCGTTTATTCCACCGAAATGTTCCATCACCTTAAGTCCCGGACGCAGATACAGGTGATATGTGTTTGAAAGCAGGCATTCAGCCCCGCATTCTTTCAGGTCGCGCTGTGTTACGGCCTTTACCGTGGCCTGTGTAGCCACTGGCATGAATATCTGCGTGTTTACCACGCCCTGCCTTGTTGTCAGACGGCCGGTTCTGGCACCGCATGAAGGGTCTGTTTTAATCACTTCAAAATGTTTCATCTTATACTCCTTGGAAAATACTTTATGCCTGTTTCATAAAATAAGCATCGAATCCCCGTATGAATAGAAACGGTACTTCTGTTCAACGGCGTGTTTATATGCCTTAAAAAGAAGGCTGCGTCCGGCGAATGCGGCTGTCATGTAAAGCGGCGCTGATTCCGGCAC
>CACZRG010000188.1 GCA_902783485.1 uncultured Elusimicrobium sp. | reverse complement strand
GAAACCTGTGCTTGTTTTTTCTTCCATGGTTTATGTGTGTAATTCCTGATTTTTTTCATCAGGCGTTCTATATATATTCTGTTTATGATTGTATAATCTGCCACCGGATATTATGAACAGGAATAGAAAATATGTACAACAGAAACGGTGGCAGATTTATTTAATATCTTCAGCGTAGGGCCACAGGATTAGGCCATAGAGGAAGCTGGGTGGCCTTGTCCTTTTTTCTGCTTTTTGCATCGCCTGTGAGCTCCTGGATGAAAATTTCTGCGCTGTATACTTTTGTCCCTGCCATAAGATGTCCGCCCCAGGATTTCCCTTCCATGTCACTTAAAATTATATGTGAGTGCGTCATGGGCCGGTCGTCGAAAAGGCTTATATCTCCTGCAAGCGAGAGCATTTCCATGTCTTCTTTTTTTACAATTTTGTTGTATTTTTTTGTTTTGTGATTATAGATTCCAAAAGTGGCCTGGTCCAGGGCTCCTATGCCCTGAATAATACCACATTCAATACCGTGGTGCAGGCAGAATGCCTCAAGTGTCTGCAGCAGGTCTTCTCCTTTCAGAATACTGAATAAAAAAGTCCGTCCTGTAAGATATGGTTTTTCCTGTGCCTGCATAAATCCTCCGCTGTCGTAGTGTATAATATAAAATATTTTATCAAATAAAGGTTCAATACTGAAAATTGTTCCGGAATATTTTACTGCTTTCCCTGATTTGCATTACCTCCGTCATAATACATATAATTTATACAGTTTGAACTACATGTCTGACATATTTGTTTCCATAATTATGAATTCAGACAGTATGGAGGAATAAATGAACGCAATTTACAAGGAACTCGGTTTTGTTAATACCCGCGAGATGTTCAAGAAGGCTATGGAAGGCGGATATGCTGTTCCGGCTTACAATTTCAATAATATGGAGCAGCTTCAGGCCATTCTTACAGCCTGTGTGCAGTCCCGCTCCCCGGTAATTCTTCAGATTTCCAAAGGTGCCCGCAATTATGCGAATGCTGACCTGCTCCGCTGGATGGGCCGTGGTGCTATTGAAATGATCAGAAAAATGAAAGAAGGCCCTGTACCGGTAGCCCTGCACCTCGATCACGGTGATTCCTTCGAACTCTGCAAAGACTGCATAGACAACGGATTCTCTTCCGTTATGATTGATGGTTCACATCTTCCCTATGAAAAGAATATAGAGCTTACAAAGCAGGTTGTGGATTATGCTCATCAGTTTGATGTTACTGTTGAGGGTGAATTAGGTGTCCTTGCCGGTATTGAAGATGAGGTTTCCGCTGAGCATTCACATTATACAGACCCGGCACAGGTTGAGGATTTCGTAAAACGCACCGGTGTGGATTCACTCGCAATATCCATAGGTACAAGCCATGGCGCATATAAATTCAAAGTTAAACCCGGTGAGGAAGTTCCTCCGCTGCGCTTTGATATACTCGAGGAAGTTGAGCGCCGTATTCCCGGATTCCCGATTGTTCTGCACGGAGCTTCTTCCGTATTGCAGGAATATGTTGAGATGATAAACAAATACGGTGGCAAAATGGAGAACGCTGTAGGTGTTCCTGCGGAACAGCTGCGCAAGGCTGCAAAATCTGCTGTGTGCAAAATAAATATTGATTCAGATGGACGCCTTGTTATGACTGCCATTATACGCAAAATTTTTGTGGAGAAACCCACAGAATTTGATCCGCGCAAATATCTCGGCCCGGCCCGTGAGGAGCTCATAAAGATGTACAAGAACAAAAATGAAAATGTGCTTGGCTCCGCTGGCCGCATTGCCTGATTGTTATTATAGAAATCAGCCTGAAAACGCCCCTTAACACGAGGGGCGTTTTTTATTTACAATTTTATTATGTCTGATATATGGGATATTGTTATTGTCGGAGGAGGAGCATCAGGGCTTGCTGCAGCAGCAGAGGCGGCGCGCCTTGGGGCTGATGTGCTTGTAATTGAGAAAAACCATGTGGCAGGCCGCAAAATACTTTCCACTGGCGCTGGAAAATGTAATTTTACTAATGAGCATGTTGGCGTTGATGATTACAATTCTGCTGCGACGGGATTTCTCAATGAAGTTTTCAGTGTTATGCCCCCGCGTGAAATAATAAAATTCTTTGAAAACCTTGGGCTGCTGTGGACAAAAGGTGAAAAAGGAAAGATTTTTCCACGTTCAATGAAAGCACAGGACGTTGTTGATGTGCTTGTGAATGCTGCGGTGCGGAATGGGGCAGAACTAAGGCTGCTTACGCAGGTTTTTTCTGTTTGCCGTGGCAGAGATGGCATTTTCTGTATAGAGGCAGGCAGGGTGCCGCCACAATGGGAAAGAAAACAGAATAATATAAATGACTGTAAAGAGAAAAAGTGTGAAAAAATATATGCGCGCAGGGTTATTGTTTCAGCTGGAAGTCCCTGCTGTGCGGGAATAGGAGGTTCCATGGCCGGATATCCACTGCTTGAACAGCTTGGCCACTCATGTGTGTCTCTTTTTCCGGTAATAACTCCGCTTGCAGTACAGGAAAAATATATTAAGAATTTAGATGGTGTCCGGACAGATTGCTCCGTCGTTTTCAGAGATAAGCAATGTGGCAGTTTAGTGGCTGCCTCGGAGGGGGAGATTATTTTCTCAAGAGGTTTTCTTTCCGGTCCGCCGGTTCTTGACTGTGCGCGTAAGGTGCAGGAGGCCATGATGGTGGCTCCGGTTCAGGCTGAAATTGATTTTTATCCGGATTATTCATCTGCAGAGTTTGAGTCCCTGCTGAAAAAACGATACAAAATATTAATGACTGGCAAATCATTAAAAAAGGACAGGTCTCCGGTACTTTTTAGTGATTTCTCTGCCGGACTTCACAATGAAAAAATTATTAATCTTGCGACCTTTCTTGCCGGAATAAAAACAGATATGCCACTTGATACTGTCAGGTCTGGTTCATTAAACCGTTTCGCAGAGATCCTGAAACATTTTACATTAAGTATTTCCGGCCCTGCCGGATTTGATGTGGCAGCAGCGGCTGCCGGAGGTGTTAATCTCGATGAGGTAGAACCGGGAACATTTGAATCACGCATAGTGCCGGGGCTGTATATAACAGGGGAAATTCTTAATGTAGATGGCCGTTCCGGCGGGTTTAATCTGCATTTCGCATGGACCTCCGGCCTGATAGCGGCCAGAGCTGCCTGCGCCG
>CACZRG010000187.1 GCA_902783485.1 uncultured Elusimicrobium sp. | reverse complement strand
TACCAGCTGAAGGTGTTGACCGCATAGCGCAGGCAAAGAATTTTCAGCAGAGACTTATGGACGCCGGATTCCGCACTTATCTGCGCCTTGAGAAAGGTGCCGATATATCTGCCGCGTGCGGCCAGCTTGCCGCGGGCCACAAAACAGATAATTAAACATAAAACCTGTACTCCCGTCATGCTGAATTTGTTTCAGCATCTCTACGGCTTAAAAAGGTCCTAAAGCAGGTTCAGTACTACGAGTAATATCTGCGTCCTTTATAATCCGGAATAATACGCCTTTATAACCTGTTATATTTTGGGAAATGCGACAGTACGTTGTCGGGTACGGGTGCTATACTTCTTTATAGGAACATGCAAAGGTTCCGTAAAAGGAGAACAATATGAGAGCAGTTTTATTATTTTCCGGAATATTCCGGTCAATGTATGAATCAGATTTTTTTAAATCAGCAGTACAGGTGCTGACCGCCTTTTTTCTGCTGATTATGCCGGAAGCGGCAGGCGCTGTTTCGATAAAAGCACTGCCCGGAGCAGACAGAATGACATATCTGAGTGCATTGTCTTTTGACCACGGACAGCGGGTAAGGATAACAGGCAATTATCTTTCGGAAGATGGGGCTTATGGTATCGTTGAGTTTGATGGCCGTGCCGAAGGACATAAAGACAATTCCCTTGCCGGTACACTGAATATATGGCTTTATGTGGGTGCGCCGGAAGGTTCCAGGATCAGGCAGGATAATCCCCTGCCTGGCTGGAATATAATGCTGTTCCTGACGCACGGGCAGACACCAGAACAGACCGCCAGAATGCTCGCAGACCGGATTAATTCCGCAGATGACAGACCCTATTATGCAAAAGTCTTCTGCCATAAGGTTTTTATTTACTATCGTTCTTATTTTGAGGATACGGAAGCCAGAAAAGCAGTGAAAAAGGCAGCTGTAATGCGGAAAATAAGCAGGTCCAGGCGCATAAAAAATGCGGACACTGCACAGGAAATTCAGAAAACCATGCGCGTATATTCATTTTTTTGAGCAATCTCTATAAATATTTAATAAAATTATTAATGATGGATAACAGGACGCTTGCGGAACTCCGTGCGGAAATAGATATTACGGATTCAGAGATTACTGCGCTGCTTTTAAGGCGTTTCGGTCTGGCCGTAAATATTTCAGCGAACAGACTTAAAAAAAATGTGTGTGATCCCGAACGGGAAGCGGAGGTTCTCCGCAGGGCCGTAGAGGCAGCCGGTCCGGAGTTTGCAGACAATGTGGCGGCGGTATATGCCGAGATTATAAAACAGTCTAAAAAGGTGCAGTTATGAAAATACATTTCGGAAGATTGGCAGATGGCGGTACAAAATCCGCGGTAAAGAATCTGATAGGCAGATTTTTCCCCGGCTCAAGAATGGAATTCCGCGACAGCACTGTTGTAGTGACAGACTGCAGACCTGAAACCGCAGCTGATTTTGTGCCTGCGGCGGAAGCGCTTACCGGTGTGTCCTGGGTTGAAATGGAACTCAGGGAGGAATGTCCGCTTGCTGTTGCGGCAAAGAAAAAATTCCGTCTATTTGATTTTTCCAGGGGCCCTGTTTTTATTGGCGGTCCCTGCTCTGTGGAAAATGAGGAGAAATATCTGGCAGACGCGCAGGCGCTTAAGACAGCCGGTGTTCATGCGTTGCGGGCTGCGCTTTTCAAGCCACGCTCATCTCCATATGCTTTTCAGGGCATAGGTTTTGAGGGGGTTTCCATAATAAAAAAAGCGAAGGAAATCACAGGACTGCCACTTGTGACTGAAGTTACCGACCCACGGCAGATAGAAAAGATGCCAGATGTGACTGATGTACTTCAGATAGGCGCCAGGAATATGAGAGCATACGAACTTCTGAAAGAAGCCGGCCGCTCTAAAATGCCTGTGCTGCTTAAGCGCACAGCCCGCGCAACACTGCGTGAATGGCTGTTGTCCGCGGAGTATCTGCTGAAGTACGGAAGTACGGATCTGATACTATGTGAACGTGGTGATGGAATAGGCTCTGAATTTCCTGTAAATCTTGACATGATGCGTTCGGCCATGAAAGCTACCGGCCTTCCTGTTTTTGCAGATCCATGTCATTCAGCGGAAGGCGCCGCAGCCGCTACAGACGCTGCCGTAAATGCTCTTGCTGTTGGTGCAGATGGACTGCTGATAGAAGCGGAGATTGATCCGCATAAGGCAAAAACTGATGGCCGGCATACCATGACCGTGCAGTCCATTGCTGCGCTTATCAAGAAGCGCAGTTCCTGATATTTATGGGTTCATATCGTTTCGCTCTTATCGGCAATCCGGTGGCGAAATCGAAATCGCCGGCCCTGTTCAGCGTTTTCTCTGAAATGCTGGGCCGGCAGTTTGTTTATGATCTGAAGCCGTGTGCGGGTGATAAAGAGCCTGGGGAAACACTAAAAAAACTGTTTTCTGAAAAATATGACGGTTTTAATGTTACTGTACCGCATAAGATTGCGGTGCGTAGTTTTATAACGCACGAAACTCCTGAAATAAAAATATGTTCCAATATAAACTGCGTGCGTTTTCTGAAAGATTCATCCGTATATTCCGGCCTGCTGCCGGCTGAAGGCTGTAATACTGATTTTCAGTCCCTGATGTGGGCCACCAGGGAGAAAATTTCCGGCGCAGGGCAGATATGTGCGCATGGGGCGCTTCCGTGGAAACCTGTTTCATTTTCTGCTGCTGCGGAGAGTTGTTTTTCGGGAAAGACAGTGCTTATAATTGGAAGTGGCGGGGCAGCACGTACATCAGCCGCTGTATTCTGCAGTCTCGGCTTCGGGCATATAATATTTGCTTCCCGCGGAAGCATGACCGAAGTGTCTTCCGGTTCCTCTGTGAAAAAAAACGGCCGTGCGGAGGAAGCAGCAGAAAAATTACGTTCCCTGTTTCCAGGAACGGAAATCTCTGTAATTCATTATTCTGTATGCGATGGAAAGCTGTCTTCAGCCGGCTGTACCTGTTCTGGCATAATTCCTGCGGCAGACATAGTTGTAAATGCTACCCCGCTGGGAATGTACGGCGGTGAAGTTCCGGAAGGATTTATTACAGACTCCGTTAAACTTGTGATTGACTGGCCCTACCGTAGCGGCGGAACTGGTTTTCTACATAGTGCCAGGGCAAAAGGACTGCATATTATCTCCGGTACTGAACTTCTGCTCCGTCAGGCGGTGCTTAGTCTGCATTACTGGACCGGAATCCCGGTGGATATAACCGGTTTTCTGAAAGAGTCGGAACGGGAAATTATAAGAAGGAAGATTTTCTGATGATGAAATATCTTACAGCGGGTGAATCCCATGGTGAGCTGCTTACCGGAATTCTGGATGGATTTCCGGCAGGTGTACCTGTGCCTGAACTGTTTGTTCAGGAGCAGCTGCGCCGCAGACGTACAGCCCTGGGCCGCAGTACGCGGCAGCAGACGGAAAATGATGATGTAAAAATAACAGGCGGGGTATATGAAGGACGGACTACCGGCGCCCCGCTGTCCGTACTTATTAAAAATTCCTCGCGTAAAAAGCCTGAACCTTCCGGAATAATAAGACCGTGTCATGCCGATTACGGCGGAATGGTAAAATACGGACTTGAAGATGCTTCTCTTGTAAGGGAGCGTGCCAGCGCACGGGAGACTGTGGTCAGAACCGCGCTTTTTGCTTTTCCGCTGTATATGTGCGGAATTTCAGGTATAAGGATCTCTTCGGAGATAATCTCTCTCGGAGGAAAAAGTTTAAGACCTTGTGATAACAGACCGGCGGAGAAAGCAGAAAAAATTATCGCAGACGCAAAGGCAAAAGGGGATACTGCCGGCGGTGAATTTGTCCTGAAGATAAGCGGCGTACCCGCCGGTCTTGGATCGTATTCGCAGGGATTCCGTCGTCTTTTCACGGAGTATGCGGAGGAACTTGGCGCTATTCCCGCTGTAAAAGGCATATCATGCGGCGGCGTGGATATAGCAGACATTCCCGGTTCCGTAATGAATTCGGCGCCGGAATGCACTGGCGGTATTGACGGGGGAATCAGTAATGGACGGGACATAATTATCCGCTGTGTTGTAAAACCGGTGCCTGGTACTGCTGTTACGGCGCGGACATCGGATTATATTACCGGCGCCGCTGCTGAAATCTGCTCCACCACATCGGATATAACTGCTGTATACGCCGCCGCTGTAACTGCCGAGGGAGCCGCCGCTTTTGTTACGTTGAATGCCATACTGGAAAAATTCGGCGGTGATTCACTTGATGAAATCTCTTCCCGTCTTTCCGTCTGGCGGCAGCGGCACGGAAATGTAATTTCTGTTTCAGGTGAGGAAAACAGACTGAAATGAGGAAATTTCCACCGGTATTTCTCTGCGGTTTCATGGGCGCAGGAAAAACTTCCTGCGGACGCATTCTCGCTGAAAAACTCCGCTGGGAATTTGCGGATACGGATGAGGAAACAGAAAAGGAATACGGCATAAAAATCAGTGAAATAATAAATGAAAAAGGATTCGGTTTCTTCCGTGTCTGCGAGAGGAAGATTTTAAGAAAACTGTCTTTGCGTAAAAATATAATTATCGCCTGTGGCGGCGGTTTATATCCCAATGCTGCACTTGAAAATGTTTTCAGACGGGGCATAAGCATATTTCTGAATACTGCGGAAAATGTGCTTTGTGAAAGGCTTGCCAGATGTGCGGCATCACGGCCTAAACTCTGTACAGGCGGGAAAGAACCGGAAGAAACAATTGATGGAATCTGTAGAAAAACAAAGAAACTTCTCTCCCGCCGTATGCCTTATTACAGAAGATGTCCGGTGATATTCAATGATAATGGTGGAAGTATTGAAAGAAATGCCGTGGAATTATTGCATATTATAAGTGCCAGTATGTCTGTAAGTACAGACAGAAACAATAGAACCGGAAGTGTGAAATGAGCGGAGAAATCAACAGTTTTTCTTTTTCATTCAGGGAGAATTTCCCCAGGGTTATGAAAGGTGTGTGTGGCAGCGGCATGAAAGATCCGTTAGGGGAATGTTCACTTGTCCGTATGGCTGACAGGGCTGTTTTTGTTGTGTCTGAAAATATGCCTGACGGCTTTTATGAGAAAATAGACAGGCTTTTCCCCTGGCCCGAAGAAAAAGAATATTATGTCCTGCCGGATT
>CACZRG010000186.1 GCA_902783485.1 uncultured Elusimicrobium sp. | reverse complement strand
TTTTCACATCAATTCTGTGATCACATGTGGCATTAAGAAGAATACCTAACATTGCAAGTGTTATAACTTTTGATGAACCACCGTTGGATATGAGAGGCAGTGGAATACCCGTTACAGGGAACAATGACAGGTTAACCCATATATGAAACAGGGACTGTACCGCTATTAGAAGAACAACACCTGTTGCAAGAGTGTGAAGATAAGAATCTGCGTCCAGTTCTTCCTCTATGGGACTGCCTAAAACCACATCTTTTCCGGAGGCACGTATAAACAGACCTCTGTGTATAAACCAGGCGGCCATGCAGAGAAATGCCGTTATCACAAAAAAGCCAAGTTCTGAACATAAAACCGAAAATATATAGTCAGATTCGGATATGGCAAGACGTCTGGCTGCATTTACGCGTCCGCCTGCAGGACCTTTTCCCGCAATACCACCTGAAATCACGGAAATCTTTGAATAAAATGCCTGTCTGCCATCTTCCCCGACATATCCACGGTAATCGTTGTCCCATCTGCTGTATGGGATTCCGGGCCCGGATAATTCCTTTATGAAGCGGTATGCCGCTGAAGATGTGTCGCCGGTGTCAGTGTTTTCTGCCCCGTCATATGCTTCTGTATTATTCCGTGATATTCCGGCAGCAGCTGGTGGTGTCATCATAATATCCAGGTCATGATTTATCCAGTTTGCAAGACGGTTTATGCGGTAAGGTTCCCTTACGAGAAGTATGCCTGTTCCCAGTACCGCAGCGATACAGATACATGTGGCAAGCTTAATATTGAATTTCAGTCCCCTGGCAAAAAGGATAAGAAAAAAAACAAAAACCTGAAGAACAGCAGTGCTGAAATTCTTCTGTATTCCACCTACGAGAACCAGAACCAGGGCCGCAGGTGCAATTATGTAAAGCAGTCCTCCCTTGAATGTTTCACATTCTCTCATGTATTTTGTGTATTTTGTCTTATCTGCCGAACATAAAAAAGCCGCATAGAATATGAGATACAGGCTTAGTACATCACTGGCCTGAAAACCGAATACCCAGCGGCTGGCTCCGTTAAGAGTCTGTCCCAGAAAAAGTGGCAGGATCTGCAGCAGTGTTACGGCAATTCCAGCAGTTGTTATCCATAGAGGCTTAAGGAAATTGTCCATATCAAAATAAAGCATGAAGACAAATACGGCAATTCCCAGAACAAGCGGCCTGAACTGACTGTATACAAGATCGTATGAGTGGGTAAACAGGCTGGCGGAAAGAACAGAACAGAAACCTGACAGCAGGCAGGCGATTATAATTATAAGCAGCGTGCGGGATACAGGTGTAAATTCAAATTTTTTTGTTATATTCATTTTTTCACCTCCGCGTCAGTACCGGAACCAATGTATGTATAACCTTCGATATTTATTATCTCCTCTGCCATGCGCCTTAGAATTGTGCCACAGGCTCCCGCTCCGGAAGGGTGTATGCCTTTTTCACGGGCCGCTTTTTCACTTTCATCAAACATCACAAGAATCACATACTCCGGCTTTTCATAAGGCAGGAAACCAATGAAAGAGGCACGGTTGGGATTGCATACCCTTTCCTTTGATGATTTCGGACAGGCAGCAGTTATTTTCTGTCCTTTTACAAGTTTGTCCGCAGTTCCGGTTTTGCCGCCCCATTCAAAACCTTTTATTGCGTATGCGGCACCCGTACCACGCACAGCCTCAGGCAGGCCTGATGATTTCCGCGTCTCAAAAACAGCCTTCATATATTCCCTGACTGCTGACAGTGTTTCCGGAGAAAACAGTTTTTCACGCTTTGCTTCCGGAGAACGGTCTATTCTGGTTCCATTACGGTATTCAACAGAAGAAATTATATAAGGTTCATAAAGTGTTCCGCCGTTAAGCAGTGCGGAATAAGCGCTCACAAGCTGTACAGGGGTAAGATCCACAGGTCCCTGGCCATAGGCATCTTTAAGATAGTCCATGTAGTTTATTTCATCTTCCCTGGTGCCTGCCGGGGCAAGATGACCTGCGTTTTCCCCGGAACCTATCTGTGTACCAAGGCCGGTTTTTTCACCTATGCCCAGTGCGGCGCGCATTTTTTTCATGTAAACCTGCCCCTTTATTTTTTCACCGCCGGCATTAACAGTTCTGTCCCAGAGCAGTTCGGCCACACGGGCCGTACCTATGTTGGAGGAGGCAGCAATAATATCCTTAAGGGAGTATGAACCGTTCTGCAGGGCATGGTCATCGCTTATTTTGTTCCACGCGCGCGACACTTTCCTTTCTTTTGAATTTTTTCCGGCCTCATATGCCTTTTTCAGATTGAAAAGGTCATTTTCTTTCACAATACCGCTTTCAAGCGCTATCGCTACAGTGAACGGCTTGAATGTGGAACCAGGCTGATAGTTGAAATTCAGCATTTCCACAGAAAATCCGGGCTTCCATTCGGGATTGTATGAAGCTGCAGCCGCAATCTCACCTGTATTCACTTTCTGCACAAGAACAAAACCACGTTCAGCGCCTAATTCCTCACCACGGCGGCGCAGCAGCAGCTCTGCGAGATTCTGAAGACGGGAATCTATTGTCAGTTTTATATCCGTTATTCCGGAGCGTTTGTTCCCAGAGGAAAGAGCTTCTGCGTACAGTCTGTCAATTCCGGAACCGGTTCCTTCTGCCTGGCCTAAAAGAGGCGCAAGAATATAATCTTCCGGCTTCATTGCGGCCTGCGGGGGCAGTGGCGAAGAACTTATGGCGGTGCCCATTGCATATGATCGGGCATTGCGGTCTATGCTGAATTCCATACCTTCCGGAGAATAAATTCCGCTTAGATATCTCACCTCAGGCAGCAGCGTATGGAAAATTTCGGGTTTTACAGAAACAAGATGAACATAGTCCCTTTCGTCCGCATTCAATGGTTCCGGCTGTCCGGCTTTTATGAACATATCATTCAGTTCCGAGGCAAATTCCCTGTATACTTCATCTTTTGCCTTTACCAGCGCTGTGCCGGAAAGACCTTTGAGCGGATTTCCTGAAAAACCAGCCGGCTGTCTGGATTTTTTCTTGTTCACCACAAGATAGGTTTTAACCACTCCTGTTTTTTCGTCTTTTTCATCTGTAAACCGCACCTTGCGCTGATAATCTTCCTTTAGTTTTAGTACGGATATGATATAGTCTGCCACATCGCTTATTCCCCAGCCGAAAGCAGCCAGACGGCCTTTCAGACGCTCTTTCATAACCGTATATACCTTATCCCGGCCACCCGGATAAACTTCCGTATAGGATTTTATGTCTTTTACTATTTTATCAGCATTTTCGAAATATTTTTTATTCGTCTCAAAAAATTCAGCAATCCTGTTAAGGTTGTATTCATACAGCTTTTTACAGAGAATACTGTCATAGCCATCGCTGCAGTAATATCTGCCATAGTCTTTTTCCTTTAGAATTTTCTGGTCAGTATTCTGCAGCTTTTCTGTTTCCTTTATTTTCAGTTTTTCCTCTTCTGAAAGATTTTCATATAAATCATGCAGAAGCTGTGGCGTAAAACGGTTCCTTTCATATATTTCACTTAGTACAAGGCCAATGCTGATATATCCGCTCTGCGGGT
>CACZRG010000185.1 GCA_902783485.1 uncultured Elusimicrobium sp. | reverse complement strand
CCACGGCTGAAAGGATTTATAACCGTAGCCAGTTTTATATACGGCAGTGCCTTGTCAGGCATACCAAGCCTGGAATATACTATAGCAAGATTTGAATAAATCTCGTCATATCCGGCATTGGCTTTCAGTGCGAGTTTGTATATTTCAACTGATTTTTTCAGTTCCGCAAGAGTGGCAAGAACATTCGCGTATTCATAAACCGTATTCACATCACCGCTGTCTGTTTTTATGGCTTTGTCAAGCAGCGATGAAGCTTCAACAGCCCTTCCCTGCCGGAAAGCCTTGTAACCGGCAAAGTAATAAATTTCACGCAGAAAAACCCGGACCTGTCCATATGCCGACCAAACAGACAATACTGCAAATAAAACAGCAGAAATGGCAAAAAACCGCCGCGCTGTTTTCCTGGTATTCAGTTCAATCCGGCAGGTTCCGCTGGTTTCTGCGATGAATGCCCCGGCAATATACCAGAAAAGAGCTGCAGTTATCGGAAAAAACAAAGATACATTCAGCATATTGTCCGCTACCATTCCGGCGAGCCCGGAGGCAAGCGGAATAAAAAACGTACTACGGCCAGTATTTTCTACTTTTTTTTCATTATCTGCTTTTCTTAAAGCCACAGCTGCCAGTCTGCAGAAAACAGCAACAAGTATACATGTAGCGGCAAGCCCTGCAATGCCGGTTTCCGCCCAGGCCTGTGCTATAATATTGTGAGCTGCATTGGCGTGAGTACGTATTCCACGGAACTCCGGAAAAGCAGAAAGCAGCCTGCCCTGATAAAATGTATTGAACAGCTCAAATTGCGCAAATCCCTTTCCAAAAAATATGTTTTCCCTGCCCATCTGCCAGGCTCCGGCCCACATAAAAATACGCTGGTAAAAAGAACTGTTTATATTTCTGCTCAAAGTATCATCTTCAGGGAAAAAAGATTCACTATTACCGCTATTCTCCGGTTTCAGTCTGGTTCCCTGTTCATATTCAGAAAGCGCCGTCTCCTGTTTTTCCATGAAACCGTGAACATATCCGGAAAAGGCGTCCGCTACCCTGGAGAAAACTACAGGTCTGTAATTTATGCTTCCTTCGGGAAACAGAAATACAAAAACAAGCAGTGCCGTAGAAAAAAACAGAACAGTTTTTCTGCTTCGGACACGGAAAAGTTCCTTTCTCATAAAGAACAAAAGGATAAATAATGATACAGCTGCGCCAGCCCACGAGGATCTGGCCATACTGCACAGCAGCAGACCCGTATACAGAAAAACCTCAATTGAATAGAGTATGTTACCAGCACGGGACCTGGAATATATCAGCCTGTAAACAGCCAATGGCAGCAGCATTACGACAAACGATGAAAGAAAATTGGGATTTCCAAAAGTTGAAACCGGTCTTCTGCCATAAGGATTTACATCTATATTCCATATGATTTCCCCACCGCAGAACTGGAATATTCCATAAGCAGAAGCTATAGCGGCTGTTGATAAAAGCAGGGTAAGAGTTTCGTCTCTTCCACCTTTCTTAAGAACAGGTCTGAGCCAGAAAAAGGCAACAGCAAACAGAAGCGTGCCATAAGGATCAAACATTTTTCCCGCAACAGATTCAGCCGCGCCGGTATGGAAATAAGGGAACAGCAGCCAGAGCAGCGGCCACACTGTTATAAGTACAAGATGTATGAGGCAGGCAGATTCTTCCGTTTCCGCAATATTAACCGCCTTTTTCCCATCCATGGCACTGTTATTTTTGTTACTGCCAATGCTTTCTTTACGCAGGCTGCATAATTGATTATTGCCAAATGTCCCTCTGTTTTTCTGACTGGCAGAAAGATAAAAAACGGCAATACAGAAAACAAAAAGAAAAACGAAACCGTTTTTTCCGGCATTCATAACAGCAGGTCTGAAAAAAGGAGCATGGCCTGTATATGAAAAAACAAATGAGAGCAGACAGACTACAATTACCAGGAACAGAGCCGGATCAGCCGCAGTACGCAGCATGTACAAAGCCGGAGCAGTTCCATTTTTATCCGTTCTGTCTTTGTTCTGCCTGAAGAGCGGACATAACGCTCTCCATACAGAACAAAGCGCCACGGTTAGTATACACAGACATAGAAGCAGCTGCTGAAAGGCAAAAGGATTTCTTGTGAGATCCGTAAAGAAAATAAGAGGCGCTACGAAACAGGCCAGAAACAGCAGCAGGGCGTTCATAATCAGTATTATTACTTCCGCTCAGCTGTCAGCTGTTTAAGTCTCTGCTCCGCGATCATAAGATTATGCCTGGCATAATCAGACGCTCCAGGCTTCATATCAATAGATTTTCTATACGCCGCAATGGCCTCTTCATAGCGGTCAAGCATAAACAGTGCATTTCCATAATTCAGGTAGGCGTCTGCATCTTCATGCATATGATCTTTCCTGAAGCATTTCCACGCATACAGATTATGTTCATATTCCTTTTCGGCTTTTTTATAATCCTTCATGGATAAATAAATCTGTCCTTTACGGTAATAGTTATTCGGGTACACAGGGTCCAGCTTCTCGTATTTATTGAAATAATAGAGCGCATCCTGTACTGCTTTTTCAGCTTCCTCTGTTCTGCCGTTTCTTCTGTAATAATCAGCGAGCTTTGTATGCAGCACACCTTTCTGATGATGCATCTGCACATAATTCGGTGCCATTGACTCAACCTTTGCATATGCTTCCATGGAACGCTCATAATCATCGCGTGGTTTCATATTACTATCGCCTATCTGTTCATTGTACTCCTTTTCCATCTTGAACCTGTCATTAAAAACATTGCCGATAAAATAATACGGCAT
>CACZRG010000184.1 GCA_902783485.1 uncultured Elusimicrobium sp. | reverse complement strand
CTTCTGCCCTGCGCGTGGTAAACGGTATTCTGTTTCCGGTACCTGTTTCCTCGATATGTACATATCTGGATGTGTCTTCCGGATTTACCGGATACCGGAAGGCAAGATATATATCCGATTTCTCTCCTACCCATCTCTGCCCGTTCTCAGGGGCTGATTCAAGCATGGTCTGAAGCGGCGTTGTAAAAGTCCATTCAGTCTTTTTTGAAAGCACCGCACTGCCATCCGCAGATTTTATTCCCCCGCTTATAACAGCACGGTATTCGGATGACACACGGAAAGGAGATTCCGGCTCGAAGACAACAGTCTGCGTACCCTGCCAACGGCAACGGCCTTTCAGGGGTTCAGGACTGTTCTTTTCATACACTTTGAGCGGACAGTTCTCTCCAGCCTTTGAGAGAGATGTAAGGGAAACTACAGGGTGGCTGAAAGAAGCGGCAACCTGTCTTACCTCCTGATTCCCGCCGGAAAGCGGCTTTTTTGATACCACAGCCATTTCGGCAGCGCAAACCGTGGACACACAACCTGCAAAAAGAGAAAGTGAAAGCAATATTTTGAGCATATAAATACCTTTTATGTATTTTATTATATTAATTTTGTCCAGGTGCACAAATAAAAAAACTCCCGCTTTCAAATGGCAGGAGTTTTCTTTACAGATACCTGATTCGTTTTTTTATTTCTTTTTAGCTGTTTTCTTCGCAGGTTTGGCAGCTTTTTTTATTGTTTTTACAGTGGCTTTTACAGCTTTTTTCGCGGAGCCGGCTGTTGTTTTCTTCGCTGCCTTTTTCGGGGTCTCCACTCCGGAATTTTTCATTGCGGCACGGGAAATATCACCTTTCTTGTCTACGAAATACAGATATCCCTTTTCCTTGGTAATTCCGACTTTCTGTACCTTTTTGGTTTTTCCGCCTTTCTTGTTTCCGCGTGAAGCTTTGGCACAGGAAATGTCTCCGGCCTTGTCTACGAAATAGAGGAATCCTTCTTCCTTCTTTATACCACATTTTTTTACCAGTTCAGCCATTTTTAACGACCTCCGTTTTATAGTCGGGGGAATTCCCCGTGTCTCCGCCGGAATAAATATTTGCCTGACGGGAGTTTTATTTATCATAAATTATTTTACCGGTGGAATGCAAGTACTTTTTCACAAAAAAAACGACGGCAAACCGTCGAACCGTCGTTTTTCCGTCGTAAGTTCCTGAAATTATTTTTTCTTTTTTTTGTTTTTTTTCTTTTTTGCTTCTGTTTGAATTTCAGCCGTGGAATGTTTTGCCGTGGGAATCTGTGCCGCAGCTGCTGCATTTTCACACCTTGTTTCATTTTCCGTAATCAGTTCATCCGGTGCTGATTCATTTTCCGTCGTTATTTTCATTTCCTGAGCCGGAGCAATGGTATTTTTGTCAGCAGAACAGAAAATCTTCTCAAGGAAAGCAGATATTCTCTCACGGTACATAACTCCGCCTGTCTCCGCACATTTGGTATGAGTAGCCCCGCTTACAATAAATTCTTCTTTATAAGAGGAACCACATATATTCACAAGTTCCTTCCTGTCAGTCTCCGGAATAAGCCTGTCATTATCTCCATGTATAAACAGTACCGGACATTTAAGTCTCGGCGCATTGAAAAGCGGACTAAACAATTCCGGGTCCGTTTTCAGTCTTCTGCGGTAGAAAGAAAGTGTCAAAGGTACAAAAACAGTGAACAGAGGCATTTTTGAACGGCACCAGTTTTCCACAACGCTTCTGAGTGAAAGGAATGTACTTTCTGTAATTATTCCGCATATTTCAGGATACTTTACCGCTCCGTATATGGCAACAGAACCACCGACAGAACAGCCCATGACTGCCACGCGGTCGGCATATCCTTCCTTGTTTGTTTTAAGGAAAGTATAAGCTGCATCAAAATCACGTGTTTCCATATATCCTATGGTAGACATATTTCCCTTGCTCTCTCCGCAGGCGCGGAAGTCGAAATAGAACAGATTATACTTTTCAGCGAGAAAATGCGTTTTCTGCAGCAGCTGGCCTTTGTTGCTGCCTCTGCCATGGCAGATTATTACAGTCTCCGATGAATCCTCATTCGTTGATGGTATGAACCAGCCTTTTAAAACCACTCCGTCGGCAGCGGTAAACAGCACATTCTCATATGGAAGATAATAATCGTCAGGCTGGCACGGCAGTGGTGGCTTTGGCATGACAGGCGTCTGCAACATAAATGATTTTTTATATATAAAACGCAACAGAAAGACAGCGGATACAATCACCGCGGCTATTACCATATAGAATATTTGCATTGATGTCATATCAGAATTCCAGTTCCTTGAGATTAAGAAAATCACTGTAATTGTAAAATCCGGGAGCACATCCGGCAAGCCATTCCGCGGCCATAAGCGCTCCGGCCGCAAACAGCGGACGCGAACCGGCACGGTGAACAAACTCAAGGGTTTCATACTGTCCACCGAAACAAATGCTGTGTACTCCGGTTACTCCGCCGATACGTGCACTTGTCATTGCAGGTTCCTTTCCTGTTTCATGCTTTATATGGCGTGCAATATTCAGAGCCGTGCCTGACGGAGCATCCTTCTTGGCTGTGTGATGTATTTCATGTATATGAATATCAAAACCGGGAAGTTTCCGCGCTATATAACCACTTACAGCAGTCATGATATTTACCGCCGGGCTCATATTCGGTGACCACAGCACAGGTATTCTGGTACCCGCTTCCTTAAGCCGGTTCATCTGTTCCTCGGAAAGACCGGTAACACCGCAGAGAAAAGGAATACCGGCAGCTGCACATGACTCCGCAAAAACCGGTGATGCGTCTTTAAAGGAAAAATCTATTACAAGCGAAGCATCACGCAGCAGTTCAGCAAATCTTTCAGGGGAATCTCCGGACTCAACGCCACCGGCAAATTCAAACCCCTGGGTTTTATCTATCTCCGCCCTGACGGCCCGGCCCATGCGTCCTTCAGATCCGCAGACAACTATTTTCAAATTCTTGCTCATATCAAAACAGGCGGAATATATGTTCACGGCCATAACCGTACAATTATTCCGTACAAAAAACAGCATAACAGAAAGCATATGGCTTTCCATCAGACATCAGCAACGCCGGAAAAGCCTAATACTCCAACATATTAATTATATTTCATTGTGCCGCGTTAGTACAATGAATAATATATTTTCTAAAATATTTATCAGATTTATTTATAACGAGGTGCACATTATGTCAGAAAACAAAGTAGTTCTAATAATCCGGGATGGATGGGGCCGCGGACAGGCTGACAAGTACAACGCAGTTGCCAACGCGGACACACCGGCAATGGACAGATACCTGGCAGAATATCCACACACTGTTCTGGAACCGGCCGGGGAATTCGTGGGTCTGCCTGAAGGTTATCAGGGGTCCTCTGAAGTAGGCCATCTGAATATGGGCGCCGGACGCATAGTAATACAGGAACTTAAAAGAATCAAGGACATGATAAAGGACGGCACTTTCTTTGAATGTGCGGCGCTGAAAAAGGCTTTTGACAATGCTGCAGAAAAAGGAACTGCGCTTCATGTAATGGGTCTTGTGCAGGACGAAGGCGTTCATGCGCATCAGGACCACTTATACGCACTGCTGCGGGAAGCTCACAGACGCAATATAAAAAAAGTGTGGATACATTATTTCTCAGACGGACGCGACACTCCCCCGCGCTCCACTCTCTCCTATCTTAAAATGCTGCAGGAGGTAATGGTACGCTGCAGCAATGCCCAGATAGGCACGCTGATGGGCCGCTACTATGCCATGGACCGTGGCGCCAAATGGCCGCTTACAGACAAAGCATATGCCTGCATAACAAAAGGCGAAGGTATTAAATACAAAACAGCAGAAGAAGCAATAAGATACGGCTATGACAATCTCAAGAACCCGGATGGCACACCTATGAGCGACGAGTACCTGCCACCAGTGGTAATAGGAGATTACCCTGGGGTTAAGGACGGAGACTCCGTTATACATTTCAATTTCCGTCAGGATCGTGCCATACAGCTTACGAAGGCATTTGTTGAAGACGAATATCCGGGAAAACGTGATAAAAAATACGATATAGTGTACTGCGGTCTTACCCGCTATTACAATGAATTCAGATTCAGCGCCCTGCCCGCCATGGACGAAGGCGGCGGAATGGAAAATCTTTTGGGCGAAGTAATATCCAGGCACGGTCTGAAACAGCTGCGTCTTGCAGAAACCCAGAAATTCAAGCATGTCACATCATTCTTCAATGGCAAGAGCACAAAACCGTACCCCGGAGAAGACCAGGTTGAGATAAAGGGTACATGGGACCCGGCAACTTTCGCAGAACACCCGGAAATGAACGCCCCTGAAGTGCGCGAAAGAGCGGTAACGGAAATAAAAAGCGGAAAATATGATTTCATCGTTATTAATTTTGCGAACTGCGACATGGTAGGCCATACCGGTGATTACGGTGCTGCAAAGAAAGCAGTGGAAGTGACCGATGAAAGTGTAAAAGCTGTAACCGATGCCGCAATAGCAGGAGGCTACACCGTACTTATAACATCAGACCATGGAAATGCCGAGGAAATGTGGGATTACAGAATTGATATGCCACGCACTTCGCATACAGTAAACCAGGTTGACTTCATATATGTATCTAAAAACGCAGGGAATGTGAAACTGCGCCCGCACGGAATACTCTCCGATATAGCGCCTACTGTGCTACAGATAATGGGAATTGAAAAGCCAGCGGAAATGACAGCGGAGTCACTGATAGCCTGATGTTTATAAAACTGAGAGTGCATCCTGATTCAAAAAGAGCCGTGATAAGAAAAAAAGATGCGGACTCTTATGAAATATGGATAAAAGAGCCTGCAGAGCGTGGTATGGCAAATGCCGCCGCGCTGCGGGCTCTTGCCTCTGAACTGGGTATAGATGTTCAGAAAATAATGCTTGTCAAAGGGGCACACTCTCCAGCAAAGATAGTTAAAATAATATAATTCCTGCAGCACCGGGAATTTAACTGCCATGAAAAAATCCGCAATAAAAACCGTCAGTTCAGGCAAATCTGTAAAAACAGATAAAACCGGAACTGCCGCAGACAGTACAGATTCTGCAGACATCAGACAAAGAAGAATTTACAACGCACGCCGTTTAACTGCTGCCGTGCTTTTAGCTGCTGCGGTCTCTGCCACTGTACTCATCATGAAATTAAAGCATTGTGGTCCGGTAATGCCAGTACCGGAATACAGAACGGCAGGAGCAGCTGCGGGACAGACGGAAAGCCCGCTATCAGAGATATACGAATACACTGATTTTGCCTGTCCTGCCTGCGCAGCGGCAAATGTTCAGCTTCAGAATATGATGAACACCTACGGCAGCCGTATAAAACTGCATTTCAAGCATTTTCCCTTGTCAATGCACAAATGGTCCGGCATTGCTGCGCTTTACGCTGACTGCGCAGGTGAACAGGGCCGCTTTTTCCAGTACGGCGAAATGCTTTTCAGAAATCAGGAAGAATGGGCAGATAAAGACAGCGAACCGGAAGAATTCAGAATTTATGCCGACAGACTTGGGCTTGACAGAAAACAGATGGAATCCTGCGTAAGGAAAACAGAAAATCAGACAAGAATAAAACTGGAAAAAGCCGAAGGCCAGGCAAAAGGAATAACCGCCACCCCGTCTTTTTTTATCAACGGGAAATTCCATTTAGGTGCCGGAGCGCTTGCGAGTGAATCCATGCGCATTGAGCAGATCATTCAGGCAGAAAAATCCAGAGGAGCCAGGAAATGAATTTAAAAGATTTTTCAGGTTCTGCCGCGCGGCTTATTACAGGTTCTGCATTTCTTATTGCAGGCATTGAGAAAGTACTTGTATCACATGACATTCTTATATGGATTCTGAAAGGACTGGGGCTGCCCACATTCGCGGCATTCCCTGCTGCCTGGATATTTCCTTTCTGCCAGATATTTTTCGGACTGTTCCTGATATGCGGTTTATATACACGCGTATGCGTACTTTTCTTTTCCGCCACAGTGGCACTGGAGGAAATAATACTTCTTCAGGCCTGGCTGCGAATGGTTCCTGTTGCGGAACTGGATTTTTACGGAATTTTTCTTTCACACTCAATAATATGGCAGATATTCCAGAATGTTATGCTGATACTGATACTTTATCCGGCATTTTTTTACGGCAGCCGGTACACTCTGGACAATCTGATAAAATCAACCTTAACGGAGAATAAAAAATGAATAAAAATATTATTTTCGCGCTTGTTTTTCTGTTTGGGGCATGCACAGCCTCCAAACCGGCAAGAAAAGTAATGACAAAAGCAGAGGCAGAGGCAGCAATGGCCCAAAACCGCTCCAATGCAAAAGTAAAAGCAGTATGGATGCGTGAAATCAATGCAAAGAATGATTCCGATTTCTATCTTGAGGTGGCACAGGACGGAAGTATACTTTCACGCGAGGAATCCGGAGGAGCCGTCACAAGCCGCCAGGGCAAAATAACGGCGAGATTCGCAAAAGATCTTATCCGCGAAACCGAGAGATCCGATGTTTTTTCAGGCCATTCAAAATCCGGAGAGGATTTTATGAAAACCGGGGGCATGAAAGTTTATGCCTATATAAGCGGAGAACTTACAATCGTAGATGCCACACTTTCAGAACTTGGCAAAAACTTTGACCACGCCCTCACAGAGCTTACGAAAGAGGTTTCAAATCTTCCAATAAAAAAAGATATAGCCGGCCTGCTTTACTGCGAAACCGTACCTGAGGAAAATCTTCCTTCAGTGAATAAAAAAATCGCCATAGATGGTGTTATAGAGATAGTGGAAACAGCCGATGTCAAAAAATTTCCTCCCCTGCTGTCTGCTGTTCTCGACCCAGGCAGAATGATTCCTCTGGAAGACAAAACCAAAACACGCCAGCTTAGCGATTTCATTGAAAAATACGACCTTCTGGGTTCAAGAAACGAGTTCATACTTCCAAGCACACGCGGAACTTTTACCTGTCATATGCTTAACACATACAGGGAAGTGGTTCAGAAAACCCTGACAGATGAGGAAAAGTACGACGCAATGGAATATTAAAACCTGATTTTTACAGAACAGGAGTGAAAATGAGAGTACTTATCACAGGCGGTGCCGGATTTCTCGGCAGTCATTTATCAAGATTCTTTCTCGAAAAAGGACACAAGGTAATTGTTCTTGACAACCTTAGTACAGGTTCAACAGAAAACATAAAAGACCTTTTCGGCAATCCTGATTTTGAGTTTATACGATACGATGTAACAAATTATATCAATATCAGTGGCAGACTTGATGCAGTTCTGCATTTCGCCAGCCCGGCATCTCCTATAGACTATCTCAAGATTCCTATTGAAACACTGAAGGTAGGCTCACTCGGAACCCACAAGGCGCTTGGTGTGGCAAGGGCCAAAGGGGCAAGATTTCTTATGGCTTCCACTTCTGAAACATATGGAGACCCTCTTGT
>CACZRG010000183.1 GCA_902783485.1 uncultured Elusimicrobium sp. | reverse complement strand
TTTAGGATTCGTTGAATGGGGAATGGGGGAGATAAGCAGGAAGAACGGAGATTTCAAAAGTGCGGATAAATTTTACAAAAATGCTGCCAGACTGTTTGAGGGCCGTTCCGAACCGCGCGGCGAGGCTCTGGTTAAGCTTTCGCAGGCCCAGCTGCTATATCTCACCGGAAAGACAAAAGAGGCGGAAGAGGCTCATGAAGCTGCTATGGAGCATATAAGGGCCCATCATCTGCATACCCATCTGGAGAGTTTTACATAGGGTTAAGCTTACTCGTTTCCTGATCTGTTCAGAAAAAATATAGCCTGTTCCCCGGAAGAGAAACAGGCTGTTCTATATTTAATAAAAATAAGCAGGATTTTTCTATTGTCAGGGCCGTGGCTGATTCAGATATGGAAATCCTCGCCTAAATACTCTTTCCTTGCCACCGGGTTGTTTATTACCTCTTCAGGCGTGCCCTGAGCGAATATCTGACCGGCTTTCATAAGATAGGCTCTGTCTGTCATGGAAAGTGTTTCACGGGCGTTATGGTCGGTTATAAGCACTCCCAGACCTTTTTCCTTTAGCATAAGTATGATTTTTTTCAGTTCGCTTACTGTTATTGGGTCTATGCCTACAAAAGGCTCATCCAGAAGTATTATATGAGGATTGTTTATCATAACACGCGCAACTTCCAGACGGCGCTTCTCTCCGCCGGAAAGCGACCACGCAGGCTGCTTCGTCAGATGACTCAGGCCGAATTCCTCAAGCAGTGCGGAAATACGTTTGTTCATTTTATCAGTGTCTTTTTCGGTACGTTCCAGTATGGCCTGAAGATTCTGTGAAACTGTCAGGTCCTTGAAAACAGTTGGTTCCTGTGCCAGATAACCTATACCGTTTCTCGCCCGCAGGTACATTGGCAGTTTTGAAACATCCTTGCCGTCAATAAGAACCTTGCCTGTTGTGGGTTCAAGAAAGCCAACCATCATATGAAATGTTGTGCTTTTTCCCGCTCCGTTATGGCCTAAAAGCCCTACAACCTCTCCAGTGCTTACATCAAGTGAAACTCCGTTTACTACCTTACGTGTCCCGAAGTATTTTTCCAGCAGTACAGCTTCCAGTTTCATTTAAGACTCCCGGCAGGGGTCAGGTCTTCCAGATAAGGAATATCCTTTACCCAGCCTGTCACGCGTTTTTTGCATTTGAGATCCCGCGTTTCCTTGTAAAAATCCATTGTTTCGGCCCGTAGCGCGAAATTATTTCCTTCTCTTTTTCCCACGGCAAGAGGCATTCCTTCTGTTGAAGGCTCTGTGTCGTGCAGAAAGAAATTATCAGTGTCTCTCAGATAAGTTCCCTGCGCCGAGAAAAGTTTTATGTTTTCCGTTGTCAGGAAGAAACTGCCTGTGAAAAGCATCTGTCCTTTTCTGTTATCCGCACTTAAATTATCAGCTTTTCCGTCTATGACACCGTCTGAAGAAGTAAATTTCATTTTAACAGGTTTTTCTTCTTTTGAAAGTTCAGCATATTCTTTCTTTTCAAGATATATGCCTTTGTCACACCATATTTCTATAGACGAATTGTTTTTCAGTTTTCTTTTTGCATATACGGAATCTTTAAGTGTCCAGCGTTTTTCATTGTGAAAATACACAGCTTTGTCGGCTTTCAGGTCATAATCCGGGTTTTTGAATGATACATTGCCACTGAAATTTTCCGTGTTGTTTTTTCTGTTTACCTTCCACCTGTCGCTTTTCACAACCGCACCCATAAGAAGATCTTTGCCCTCTCCGGCGTGAAGCTGCGATATGAACAAAGTAACAGATGAAAAAAGGAATGCTGCTGCAAGAACAATTGTTTTTTTCATTTTCAGTTGAGCATCCTTGTTTCCTGCTTTTTTATTTCTATTTCAGAAAAATCAAGGTTGGACACAAAACTCCTGCCTGTTACAACTGCCTTGCCTCTTTGAATCTCAACCCTGCTGTCTGACCAGATTCTGTTTTTTTTCGAATTATAAAACAGTCTTGAGGTTTTTAATGTCATGTTTTCTTCTTTTGATATAACCTTAACGGAACCTGATAATTCGCCGGTACCGGCAGCGCCGTCTGCTTTACCCTCATCTGCCGTAATTACTGAATTTACTTTGCCGTTTTTGCCGTAAAGTGTGAGTACTGGTTTTTTGAAGGAAGCAGCGGTATTGCCGGGTTTTACTTTTGATGACTCCGCTTTTATAATCCAGGAAGGTCTGCCCCACATTGAATCTGCTACGGAAAGTCCTTTTATCTCACTTTCACCATCACCATAAGAGTTTGAAGGTTCAGGCGCACATGCCGCCATGAATATAACAGAGCCCACAAGAAAAAAAAGGATGATATTTTTCAAAGCAGACCCTCTTTAAGCAGATCCTTTTCGTCTACTATACCTACAGGACAGCCTGTTTTTGAATCAATAACAGGCAGATTGTCTATATGCCTTGACGAAATGACCGCTGCTGCCTGCAGTGCGCCTGTTTCCGGTGTTACGGTTATCGGATTGTGCGTCATTACTTCGGAGATTTTCGTATCAAGGCCGTGCGTAAGCAGGCCACGGCACATGCTGCGCCGCAGGTCTCCATCAGTAAAAAAGCCTGATAGCCTGCCGTCTTTTCCGGTTACGGATACAGCGCCTGCTTTGGTCTCACTCATTACTTCGAGTGCAGCTTTAAGTGTGGAATCCTCTGATACCAGAGGGTTTTCCCTGCCGGAGTGCATTATGTTCTCAACTTTAAGGTTAAGCAGTTTTCCCAGATTGCCTCCTGGGTGATATTTCGCAAAACAGTCCCTGCTGAAGCCTTTCAGTTCCATAAGAGACAGGGCCAGTGCGTCGCCTATAGCCAGTGTGGCTGTTGTTGAAGATGTAGGAACTATGTTGAGCGGACATGCTTCCTTTTCCAGATGAAGTGGCAGAACAATATCAGAAAGCCTGGCCATTCTGGAATCTTCCTGATTTGTAATTGATATTACCGGCAGGCCCTGCTGTCTTAAAAGCGGTAGAATTCTGTTGGTTTCCTCACTTCCTCCGGAATAGGAAAGCGCCAGTATTGTGTCATTAGCTGATACCATGCCTAAATCGCCGTGAAGTGCTTCCACCGGGTGAATAAATTCAGCCGGAGTGCCTGTTGAAGCCATTGTTGCAGCTATCTTGCGTCCTATGAGCCCGGATTTGCCTACGCCGGTTATTATCAGACGGCCTTTGCGTGAAATTATTGTCTCCACGGCTTTGACAAAACTGTCTCCGATATTTACGGCCTGAAGCAGTACGGCTTCGCCCTCATCTTTAATATAGCCTCTGGCTTTTTCAAGTATTTCCTGTCTGTCTGCTGACATTTTTATTTGTTTTTCCCTGATTCTGTTGGTTTTATGGTTCCAGCCGTAATGTTTTCCTGACTTTCTTCTTTCTGCTGAACTTCCTGCTGAACAGGGGGCTTTTCTTTCCAGTGATTGAGCCATGGTGTCATTTCTGGGGAAATTTCCCTCTGGTCATAAGGAGGGGGGAGGCGGTGTAATATGAAACTGATTACGAAAAAACCGGCAATGAGTATCAGGTATATGCAGGAAAGGGTCTTTATGTGCCATTTCCAGTTAGGCCACCATGACGGCGGCTGCGTCAGATCCGCATTGCATTTGCGGCAGTTGTGTGCCTGAATTGAATTTTCCTGTCCGCAGGTTGGGCATTTCATGGCAATTCTCCTGTCAGTGTGGCGGCAAGGCCGTCAATCTTGTTTATGGTCTGTACAAATTCCTTAGCGTCGGAAAGACGGAGCGAGTTCGGTCCGTCCGAAAGAGCCTTTTCCGGGTCTGGATGCGTCTCAAAGAATATTCCGGCTATTTTAAGAGCCGCCGCAGCCTTTGCGAGTGGGAGAACAAATCTCCGGTCTCCGCCGGTGGCTGTTCCCAATGCTCCGGGCTTCTGCACGGAGTGCGTGCAGTCAAATATCACTGGATAGCCGGATTGCTTCATTATCTGCAGGCCGCGCATATCAACAACAAGGTTTCCATATCCGAAAGATGTTCCTCTTTCCGTGATCATTATATTTTTGCAGCCGCGGTTTTCCAGCTTGGCGATTACGTTTTCCATTTCCCAGGGAGCGAGGAACTGTCCTTTTTTGACGTTTATTGTCCGTCCAGTGTCTGCGCAGGCATAAAGCAGATCCGTCTGGCGGCATAGGAATGCCGGTATCTGCAGTATGTCGGCAGCAGCTGCGGCTTCCGCAGCCTGGGAAGGCTCATGTACGTCGGTAAGGAGCGTTATTCCTAATTCTTCCTTTAATGCTTTGAGGAATTTAAGCGATTTTTCACGTCCTATGCCACGGAATCCCTTGTAAGATGTTCTGTTTGCCTTGTCATACGAGGCTTTGAGTACGAATGGCGTGTTCAGTTCCGCAAACATTTTCTTGAGGAAAACGGCCTCTTCCCTGTATGCCTCCTCGGATTCAATTATGCACGGCCCGGCTATATATTTTATCGGAGAATCATTGCAGAACTCTGTGTTCCCGGCCTTTACGGTTTTCTGATTGGTTGTTCCGCTCATTTTCCGTCTCTCCTTTGTTTTGCCGCATTTATGAAGCTGACAAAAAGCGGATGCGGTCTGAGTGGCTTTGAATTGAATTCCGGGTGGAACTGTACTCCTATGAACCATGGATGCTCAGGTATTTCCACTATTTCCGGCAGATTGGCCTCCGTATTCATTCCGCTAACTGACATTCCCTCTTTTTCCACGAGAGGAATGTATTTGGGATTGAACTCGTAGCGGTGGCGGTGGCGTTCCATTATCTGCGGCTTACCGTAAATCTTTCTGGCAAGAGAGCCTTCCTTCAGGTCGCATTTCCATGCTCCCAGACGCATTGTGCCGCCTTTCGCGGTTATCTTTTTCTGTTCCTCCATTATGTCTACGACAGGCTCATCTGTTTCCGGTGCAAATTCCGTGGAGGCGGCATTTTTAAGGCCAAGTACGTCGCGGGCAAATTCTATGACGGAGCATTGCATTCCAAGGCATATTCCGAGGAACGGTATCTTGTTTTCCCTGGCATATCTTACTGCTTCCAGCTTGCCCTCTATTCCTCTTCCGCCGAAACCTCCCGGAACAACCATTCCGTGAACATCTGCGAGATGGCTTTCAAAACCCGGTTCTTCAACGTCCACATATACAGGCTGGAATTTTACACCGTTTTCCGTGCAGCCGTGCTGAAGGGCTTCCGCAAGGGATTTGTAGGAATCTTTCAGCTTTGTGTATTTGCCAGCAATAGCTATTTTTACAGGTTCTGCTTCAAGCGAGGCATCAAGTTTCCTTGTGAAATCGGTCCATTCGTCAAAATTCCAGGAAGAGGTCCTAAGACGCAGCAGCATCATTATCTGGTCATCAAGCCCCTGGCTTTTCAGCATGAATGGCACGTCGTAAATTGAGGAGGCATCCGGCACGTCTATTACTGCTTCTTTTGGAACACTGGTAAACAATGCTATTTTGTCCTTTATTTCACGTTCAAGGGGCTTTTCGCAGCGGCAGGCTATTATGTCGGGATCTATGCCTATTTCACGCAGCTTGTTTACGGAATGCTGGGTGGGCTTGGTTTTAAGCTCGTCAGAGGCATGCAGATAAGGCACAAGCGTCACATGCAGGTAAAGCACGTCGTTTTTTGTGCGGTCCGGCCTCATCTGCCTTGCGGCTTCCAGGAATGGCAGGCTCTCAATGTCGCCTACCGTACCGCCGATTTCTATTATGCAGATGTCATATCCTTCGCCGGCCTTGCGGAAACGGCTTTTGATTTCATTCGTGATATGCGGTACAACCTGTACCGTCTGTCCCAGATACCCTCCGGCACGCTCACGGGCTATTACGCTCTGGTAAATCTGCCCGGTGGTGACTATGTTCACATGGGTTGTGTCAAGGCTCATAAAGCGTTCATAATAGCCCAGGTCAAGATCGGTTTCCGCACCGTCATTGGTGACAAAGACCTCCCCATGCTGAAGAGGGGCCATAGTGCCTGCGTCCACGTTAAGATACGGGTCGCATTTGATTATGTTGACGGAAAGCCCATGAGCCTTCAGCAGTCTGCCGATTGATGCCGCAGTTATTCCTTTGCCGAGTGAGCTTACCACGCCGCCTGTGACGAAAATATATCTGGTCATAATAAATTCCTGTCGGCCTGTGTTTACAGGCTCAAAATACATATAAATATATTATATAAATTATAAAACGAAAAAACCGGGTGCAGCCCGGTTTTTTCATGTATGGTTAACAGCTTTTATTCAGAATACGAGTTTAAGCTGTGCGCCGTATGTTGTCTGTGAAGTTAACAAAGTATTGTGTTCGTGCAGCAGTGAACTGAAACCTGCTCCTACAGCTATATTTTCAGCAAGTGCATAGTCTGCTTCCACATCAATATAAGTTGAAGAAACCGTGTCATGGTGATTGTAAACATAAGATACGGCTGTCTTTACACTGATTTTATCTGCTTTTGCCCACAAGCCGGCTTCAAAATTATAATTATCATGACTTTTGCTGAAATATTCTGCGTCGCGCTCATATGCTACAGCGGCAAATGGCTTTAATGCCTGGTCTTTCATAAGTTCAAGCAGGGCTTTGGCTTCTACAGTGTTTTCCCTGTCCTGGCCTTCGTCCCTGTTTTCTGTGTAATATGCGCCAATAGTAAGCGCTGTGTTCTGTGCAGGTGCCATTCTGTATGCAAGTCCGGCATCCCAGTATCTGCTTTCATATTTTTCAAACATGTCAGATTTAAGGTCAACCCATGAATTTGCAAATGTTGCTTCGGCAAACAGGCCGCTGGTTATGCCGTATGTCAGTTGTTCCGATAAGACTTTCTGTTCCGGTTTTAATTTTAATACGCCAAAATCCAGCTTTGCTTTTGCAAACGAAAAACCGGTTTCACTTAAGAAATGCCCTGACTGTGGCCTGTAAAACGGATCCTGTATGTCTTCCGCGTTTGCCGTTGCGGGCAGTGCCGCCATAAGTGAACATAAGACAATTTTAATCAGTTTCATATTGTATTCCTCCATGCAGTCTTATTGGCTGAATATTATATAGAATCAGCCTGTTTTGTATAAATATTATAACATTCCGGATTATATGTACGGAAAAATATAAATACCGGTATTTTGAACTATTAAAAATGTACAGCCTTTTATTTTCTGTTCAGAATATATTCCTCAGCTGCCTTCAGATCTTCCGGGGTATCTATGGATGGACCGAGCGGATCCACTTCGGCTACACATATTTTCATTCCGTTTTCAAGGGCGCGCAGCTGCTCAAGGCGTTCCAGCTTTTCAAGTGGGCTTTGAGGCAGCGAGACAAATTTTGCCAGAGCCTCTCTGCGGTAAATGTAAAATCCCAAATGCAGATAATACGGGTATGTGTCTGCTATGGGGGAAAGCGGGTGATGATATGGTATGGGGCAGCGCGAAAAATATAGGGCGCGGCCTTTGGCATCCATGGCTATTTTTACGCAGTTTGGATTTTTTATGTCTTCACCTTCCAGCTTAACGCAGGCTGTGCCTATCTGGCAGTCTGGTGAGTTTTTCAGCCTGCTGAATGCTTTTTT
>CACZRG010000182.1 GCA_902783485.1 uncultured Elusimicrobium sp. | reverse complement strand
TATGTTTTCTGCACGGCATTGTGGTATACGGCGGATTTGTGAACCTGATAATGCAATAAAATTATTGTTATATACGTTATAATATATTATGAGCAGATTTTTACGCAGTAATTTCACTGCCCTGCCTGCTGCAGGGCTTTTTATATGCCTGTTCTGTCTTACAGGCACGGTTTCTGCAGCGGATACGCTGCATACGGGGGCTGACGCCGGCAATGCTTCCGGGGGGATTACATCAGATACCGGTGTTTCATCAGAGACAGAAACTGCCATAACAATAAGCGATGCTTTCAATATGGCGCTTTCCACAAGTGAGGAACTTGCCTCCCGTAAAGAGGGCATAAAACAGCTTGAGGCCGCCGAAAAAACGATAAAATCATCATTCCGTCCTTCATTAAATCTTAACGGAATACATTACAAGTACAGGAATGAGCATAATCAGACCAATGTATGGTTCTCTGCCTCATATACGCTTTTTTCTGGCATGAGAGATTATATCCTGCTTAAGGCCTCACATGCTTCCATGGAAGCGGGAGAAATGGAACTTGCCGCCGCCAAAAGGGCGCTTTTCCTTGATGTCGTTTCCGCTTATCTTAATCTTTACCGGACGCAGAAAGAAAATATAATCCTGAAAAATCAGATTAAGGTTGTAAAAAAAAGAATAGACCATCTTAAATGGCGTGTAAGCGTTGGACGTTCCCGCCGCAGCGAGGTTGTTGCTGCGGAAACACAGCTGGCGCAGACAGAGGCAGAATATACAGAGAATCTCGCTTCTGAGCAGTCATGTATTCAGACACTGTCTTTTCTTACCGGCATGGAAGATGTGCATTTCCTGCCTGCTGAACCTGCGGCTGTAAAAGCCATGACTCTTGGGGAATATCTTAAAAAAGTGGAAAGCCGCGAGGATATCCTCGCAGCGGCGAAAAAAGCTGACGTTGCAGCATACACGGCTGAAGCCGAAAACAGAAAAGCCATGCCTGAAGTTGCTCTTTCCGGAAATTATTACCCTTTAAAGGAACCTATGCCGGCGCAGGACAGACTGTGGTATGCCGCTCTTGAAGTATCAGTTCCTCTTTATACCGGCGGAAAGATAGCTGCGGGAAAAGAATCCGCCATGGCAGCGAGGAATGCAGCTGGCATAGCACTGCGTCAGGCCCTGAGAAGCGCGCGCAACGGTGTGCGTACTGCCTACAGCGATTATGAGTATGCAGGACAACGCTATAAAACGCTTAAGAAGGCGGCCCGTCTTGCCCGGGAAAATGTAAGGCTTCAGGAAGAAGACTATTCAAAAATGCTGGTAACAAATCTCGATGTGCTTAGCGCCATGAATACGGCCCAGTCTGCTGAAACAGCACTGCTCCGGGCTGAGATTGAAATGCTTTATGCTTTCTATAAACTTGAAAATATTTCCGGAGCGCCGTTAAAATGACACTTTCAGATCTTTCAATACGCAATTCTGTTTTCGCCTGGATGATAATGATCGGTCTTATCGTCTTCGGCTGGATATGTTTCATAAATATGGGTGTAAGCCAGATGCCAGACGTGGATTATCCCATGGTAAGCGTTACGGCCACGCTTGAAGGCGCCGCTCCCGAAGTTATGGAAACACAGGTGGCTGAAGTGCTTGAAAGCGCTGTTATGACCATAGAGGGAATAAAAGAAGTCTCCTCCACGTCAAAACGCGGACAGTGCCGTCTTTCCATAGAATTTGATCTTGACCGTAACATAGATTCGGCCCTGCAGGAAGTTGAGTCCAAAATCTCTGCGGAACAGCGCAGCCTTCCAAAGGACATGGATCCGGTTATTGTAAGAAAGACCAATCCGGAAGACCAGCCCATTGTAATGGTTACGCTCACGGGAAAACGCAGCCGGCGTGAGCTTATGCAGTACGTGGACGATCATCTTATAGACCGGTTTACAACCATAGCGGGGGTTGGAGATGTGGACAGCAACGGTTTTACCGAGCCGAATCTAAGGATATGGATAGACAAGAAAAAACTTAAAGACGCATATCTCACGGTAAAAGACGTTATAAACACGGTTTCCGGGCAGCATACGGAAATGCCTGCCGGATATATAACCGCAGGTGATAAGGAAATAAATGTCCGCGTAATGGGCGAGGCAGCCACGCCGGAAGAGTTTGAGAATCTTGTTATTACAGGCCGGGGCGGCTCCAGAATATGGAAGAATTACCGCATAAAGGATGTAGCGCGCGTAGTTGATGATCTGGCTGATATACGCCGTGTGGCGCATTTCAACGGAAAGGAATCCGTGGGCCTTGGCATAATGAAGCAGCGCGGCTCCAATGCGGTGGCTGTGGCCAAAGCCGTGCGCGCCCGCGTTGAGGAAATAAAGAAAACCCTGCCGGAAGATCTCAGTCTTGAAATAGGAAATGACAGTACCCGTTTCATTGAGGAATCCACAGAGGAACTTAATTTTACAATTGTTCTTTCCGCCGTGCTTACAGGTGTTGTGTGCTGGGTGTTTCTTGGCTCCATATCATCTACGGTAAACGTGCTTCTCGCCATTCCCACTTCAATTATCGGGGCATTCATAATTCTTTATTTCTTCGGATTCACGCTGAACACATTTACATTATTGGGACTTTCGCTTGCCATAGGCATAGTCGTGGATGATGCCATTATGATGCTGGAAAATATAGTGCGTTATAATGAAAAAGGATACGGCCGCGTAAAATCCGCATTTGTAGGCGCAAGGGAGATGACATTCCCGGCCATGGCCACATCTGTGGCTATTCTGGCCATATTCGTGCCTGTGGTGTTTATGAAAGGCATAATAGGCAAATATTTCTTCCAGTTCGGCATAACCATGTCTGCCGCAGTGCTGCTTTCACTTTTGGAGGCGCTTACGCTTTCCCCTATGCGCTGCGCACAGTTTGTTGACGCCGGAAAGGGCGGTAAATTCGGACAGTGGGTTGACCGCTGTTTTACACGTCTTTCAGAAATATACAGGAATATCCTTGACATAATACTGCATCACCGCTGGACAACAGTCATATTTGCCGGTATTGTGTTCGGGGCCTCTCTGCTTATTGCGCTTACAATTCCGCGTGAGTTCACTCCGTCGCAGGACCAGAGCATGTTCCGTGTAAGCCTGCAGACTCCAATAGACTCTTCTTTTGAACATACTGCACGTGTCATGGAAGAGGCTGAGAAATGGGTGCTTTCAGAGCCGAATGTGGAAAAATATTTCGGCGCGGTGGGTGGCAAAAGCGTGAACAGCGGAATGATGTTCATAACAATGAAACCGAAAGAAGAGCGTGTTCCGCTTGTCCCTGGCGGAAAGAAGCCTACGCAGCAGGAATATATGCAGCATACCAGAAAGGCTTTAAGACAGATTCCCGGTTTCAGCCGCGTTTCGCTTATGGATCCGTCGCAGTCCGGTTTTACGGCAAAACGCGGTTATCCCATTGAGCTTTCACTGCGCGGTCCCGACTGGGGGAAACTGGCCGATTTAAGCGCAGAAATGCGTCAGCGTATGTCTGATTCCGGGCTTATGACGGACGTTGATACGGATTATCTTGAGGGAATGCCGGAATTCCAGATAACTCCGGACCGTGCCGCCGCAGCGGAATATGGAGTTAGCGTATCGGATATTGCCGATGTAATAAATTCCATGATAGGCGGCGTACGCGCCGGGAAATTCACAAAAGATGGCAAACGCTATGATGTGCGTGTTAAAGTTGAGGACCGCGAGCGCAGGGAGCTTCGTGATATTGAAAATCTTTTTGTCCGCAACAATGCCGGGGAACTTATACAGCTTTCAAAACTTATAAAAACGGTAAAGCGGAATTCTCTGCAGGCTATATCCCGCCGCGACCGCGAACGCGCCATTTCCATATTCGCCAATCCGGCCATGGGCGCTTCGCAGGCGGAGGCGCTTGATTATGTACAGAAAATGGCTAAGGAAATACTTCCTGACGGCTACCGCATTGTTCTTTCCGGCAGTTCGCAGGCTTTCGGGGAATCCTTCCAGAGTCTGCTTATGGCGCTTCTGTTCGGTGTATTTGTGGCTTATATGGTTCTCGCGGCGCAGTTCAACAGCTATATTCATCCTGTTACAGTGCTGCTGGCGCTGCCTTTCAGCGTCACCGGTGCCCTCATAGCGCTTAAATTAGGCGGGCAGACACTTAATATATACAGCATGATAGGAATGATTCTGCTTATGGGTATTGTGAAGAAAAATTCTATTCTGCTTGTGGAATTTACAAATAATGTGCGCCGGGACAAAGGAAGAAGCGTAAGGAATGCCCTGCTTGAGGCATGTCCAGTACGTCTGCGTCCTATTCTTATGACATCCTTTGCTACGATAGCTGCTGCCATACCTCCGGCCATGGGTATAGGCCCCGGTGCGGAAACACGTATTCCGATGTCACTTGTTATTATAGGCGGAGTGTTCTTCTCCACATTCCTTACATTGTTTGTGGTTCCCTGTGCATACAGTCTTTTTTCTCCGCTGGAAAACCGCAGCTATGACAGGGCGGTAAAGAAGGCTCTTATAGAAATGGGGGAGGAAAAAACACCGGAATTCTGACAGTTTAATGCTTTATCCGGAATTAAAAAGGGCCTTCACGTTGAAGGCCCTTTTCTGTTTTTCGTTTGCTATGTTAAAGAAGAGTATTGATTCTTGTATTCTCCCGTCATGCTGAACTTGTTTCAGGATCTCTACGGCTTAATGTGGTTATGAAACAGGTTCAGGACGACAAAGCAATATTTGCGCCCTTTATAAATATTGTGTCAGAACTTTCCTTTAACAGAGCCTTTGCCAATTAAGCCTCTGTTTTTAGTTTTTCTGCTGGCGGCTTTTTATTATCATTACGCCGGGCTGTGTGTCAGCTGTCGTAACACCGTCTTTTTTCTCATTGCGGTTCTCCCTGTATATTTTCAGGAAAATCAGCAGACAGGAAATAAGCAGCGGGCCAAGAACAAGGCCTATGCCTCCGTATACGCGCATTCCGCCTAAAAGACCGAGGAAAAGAAGCGATACGGGCAGGTTCGCCTTCCGGCCTATGAAGTAAGGTTTCAGGAAATTGTCTATTGTAGCCACAAGCCCTGCGCCCCATATAAAAACAAATACTCCGGCGAATGCTCCCTTCCATATGAACATGGTTATCGTAAGCGGTACCCACACAAGTCCGGTTCCTACAAATGGTATAAGCGCACTGCAGGTGGTAAGAAAGCCAAAGAATGTCGGGGCCGGCACTCCTGCTATCCAGTAGCCTATGCCGCCTAATATTCCCTGTATCATCGCGGTAATCAGCAGCCCGTGAACCACCGAAAGCGTTGTTGTGTAAAGCTGCTGTGCTATACGCCCTTTGTAATCCGGATCAAGCGGGATAATGTCTATAACAGTTCTAAGGAATCTGTTTCCGTCGCGGAAAAGCATGAACATGGTTATTACCGCCAGACAGAAATTAACAACAAGGAAAAACAGGTCTTTGATTATTTTCCCGGCATACGCGGTAACTGTAGCCTGCGCTTTCTGAACCCCTTCAGCCATAAGATCGGCAACATCGAAATCCACATTGTCTTTCAGTATTTTGGGGATGGGAATTTTCTTTTCGCTCTGTGCTATTGCGCTTATCCATTCTCTTGTCTGCGGATACAGATTCCTGCTTTCCTTTGCCAGCAGAGTAGCCAGAAGAACTATCGGTACAAGAAGTGTTATCGTAGCTGTAAGCGCAGATATAGCCGCAGAGAAGGTTTTATTAAGATTCAGTTTGCGGCATATCCATATATGGAATGGATAGAAAGTAATTGTGGTTACAACTGCTATTACCAGTGCGCCGAAGAACGGAAGCATGATTTTTATAAGCTGGTAAATGAGAAATGCCAGAATTGCGAAGAAAAAGCCGGTAAAAAGATGCGTTCTGTTGAATTTAAGAAAACGGATTGCCGCCTTTTGGGCTCCGCCGTTATTATGTCTTTTCCTGTTTATGTTTCTTTTTTCTTCACGTTCCGGAGTACTGTTTATAACGGCCTGCCGGTCCGGTTTGTTTTGTACAGCTTCACTGTTTTCCTTATTTCTGTTCTGCTGTATGGCACTGTAATCTCTGTGTTTTCTGTTTTTTCTGCTCATTTTGAAATTTTTTTATATTTTGTTTTTTATCTTAATGCAGTGGCAAGTATGGTAAGGCCAAGTACAACGCGGTATATCAGGAAAGGCATAAGCCCGTGTTTTTTCAGCCATTTCATGAAAAAACTTATTACTGCAAGTCCTGTTATGAATGATGCCGCTATGCCGAGTATGAAAGGCATATTTATATCAGCTACGGAAAATTTCATTGCTTTCAGAAGCGCAGCCCCGCCTATTACCGGGGTTGAAAGCAGGAATGAAAAACGGGCGGCTGAAGGACGTGTATATCCAAGGAAAAGCGCCGCCATTATTGTCATTCCTGAACGCGATGCGCCGGGCATAAGTGCCAGGCACTGCGCAAGTCCTATAAGCAGGGCATGTTTCAGTGTCAGTCCGCGTTCGTCTCTTGTCTGTGCCGCTTTTCTGTCCGCAAGAAAAATAAATACCGAAAATACAACAAGGTTAGCCGCTATCCAGCGTGGGTCGCGGAAAGCGTTTTCCGCAAGATCGTCAAGAAGCACTCCGAAAACACCTGCGGGAATTGTGGCAATAACAAGCAGCCACAGCATACCGGCAGTATCCGGCTTTTCGGTTATATTTTCTTTTAGAACCTGAAAAACAGATTTTCCTTCCCTTCTGAAGAGAGGAATAAAAGCACCGCGCAGGATTTCGTACCAGTCACGCGCGAAATAAAGCAGCACAGCCAAAAGTGTGCCGCCGTGAAGCATGACATCATAAGCCAGTCCCTGATATTCCCAGCCCAGAAAAGATGGAACAAGTGCCAGGTGTGCTGAACTGGATATTGGCAGAAATTCGCCTAATCCCTGAAGTATTCCGAGTATTACAGATTGAAAATTAGTCATATTTTATTACCGTTCCTGGATAGTAGTGATATAAAATCTGTTTATAGGTGAATCCGCGGCGCGCCATTCCTTCTGCTCCCCACTGGCACATGCCAACGCCATGGCCGCTGCCTTTGCCGTCAAGTATTACATATCCTTTTCCCTGGATTATCTTGAAATTGCAGCTTTTTACGGCATTCCATGTTTCCTTGCGTCCCACTCCGTGATAAAAATCCGTTGCGGAAATTTTTATGCGCCGTTCTCTCGTATAAAGTTCAAGTTCGTGAACACGTCCGCCCGGTTCACCGCTTTCGCTTACGCGCAGGCCTACGGCTTCCTCGTTTTTGTTTATCCACTCATTCTGCCTGGCTATTCTTGTAAGTCCGGTGAAATAAAGCTTCACCTTCCATTTGAATTTGGGAGCTATTGCGCAGTACGGTTTCCTTGGGTTGTCACCGTCGCGTACTGAAACCAGATAAGGTTTTGATTTGTTGCCACCCCATACCTTTGTAATATCCTCAGTATAGCCTCCGCATGAGGAATGGTAGAAAGTTGCCGCCGGGGTCCCTTTATATGTGAGTATCTGTCCACGTGTGGCTTCCACGGCTTCGGCTGCTTTGGGTTTGATATTTTCCGCGCCATAATAAACCTGGCAGTGTGGCGAGTCGCAGAGATTATAGCCTTCTTTGATATGATTGTTTTTCAGTGTGAGAGTATATGTCCTCGCGGTTACGGCCTGTGCCTTGTATGCTTCTTTCTGTTTGAGATCACCTATTTCGCCTGTAAGTACACCCGGGAGATACTCTTCAACCTGTACTTTGTTTATTATTTTAAGAAAACCTTTTGAGTCAACTGAGAATGTCAGAGGACCGCGGTACAGCCGTTTGGGTGCTCCTTTGCCATATATATAAACGCCACGTCCACCTGCGTGAATCGAGAATGACGGCGCTGTCTGTGTTTCCCCGTTGAAAATGCCTTTGACATTTTTGCCTGTTACGCTTACGGAAAAGGTTCCGTTCAGTACATGGCCGTTTTTCGTTATGTTTCCTTCACCACAGTCTCCGTATGCCGCTGTCAGTTTATAAGTCGCGAAAGCACGCACGGCAAGTTCCTGTGCCGCTGCTGTGCCTGGCATAACGGTATAAAAAACTGTCAGGATAAGAAAAATCAGCGTAATTCCGGCTGCTCTCAAAGGACAGTGTCTCCGGGAATGAAATTTTCTTTAAGACTGTTATCCTGCCGCTGTCCG